>NZ_RZOI01000916.1:0-2057 GCF_004022645.1 Mesorhizobium sp. M4A.F.Ca.ET.020.02.1.1
GCCATGATTTGTCGGTGATAAGGCGGCTCTGCCAGCAGGTCATCGTCATGCGCGAAGGCAGGATCGTCGAGGCCAGCGCTACCGATGCGCTGTTCGAAAATCCGAAGGAGGCCTACACGCGCGACCTGCTCGCCGCCATTCCGCTACCCGAGATCGACGCGGACTGGCTGCGGCTGCCAGCGAGGGCGCCGGCTTGAGGGAACTCAGCTATCGGTAACCCGAAGCTCGGCGGTGCGCAGCAACTCCGACCGCCAATCGAGGATTTATTCAATCATGAAACTTCAAGCTTGAAATAAATTCGCTCCCGCGCGATACTGTTGGTGGGACCGCCGTGGCACATGGCGGCCCGGAAGCGAAGAGGAGATCGCAGGCATGAAGGTTGCGGTTCTCGGCGGCGGACCGGCCGGGCTCTACTTTGCCATCTCGATGAAGCTGCGCGACGCCGCGCATGAGGTGACGGTATTCGAGCGCAACCGCGCCGACGACACGTTCGGCTGGGGCGTGGTGCTGTCGGCCGAGACGCTCGATAACCTCAGCCGCAACGATCCGGTCAGCGCGGTCTGGATCAAGAAGCATTTCGCCTATTGGGACGATATCGCCGTCATCCATGACGGCGTGCGCACCGTCTCCTCCGGCCACGGCTTCTGCGGCATCGGCCGCAAGCGGCTCCTGATACTTTTGCAGCGGCGCGCACATGAGCTCGGCATCAAACTGGAGTTCGAAACCGAGATAGCCGATCCGAGGCCGTTCATGGAAACGCACGAACTGGTGGTCGCTGCGGACGGGTTGAACTCCAGGTCTCGCGCGGCCTTCGCCGAAATCTTCAAGCCCGATATCGACACCCGCAAATGCAAGTTCGTCTGGCTCGGCACCAACCAGAAGTTCGACGACGCCTTCACCTTCATCTTCGAGAAGACCGAACACGGCTGGGTGTGGGCGCATGCCTACCAGTTCGACAGCGAGACCGCGACCTTCATTGTCGAATGCAGCGAACAGACATGGGGGCGCTTCGGCTTCGGCGCGATGTCGCAACAGGAATCGATCGCGGTCTGCGAGCGCATCTTCGAAAAGCATCTCGGCGGCCATGCGCTGATGACCAACGCCAACCACATACGCGGTTCGGCCTGGATCAATTTCCCGCGCGTGCTGTGCGAGCGCTGGTCGTTTGAGAATCTGGCGCTGATGGGGGACGCGGCCGCATCGGCGCATTTCTCGATCGGCTCCGGCACCAAGCTGGCATTGGAGAGCGCCGTCGCGCTGGCCGACTATGTCGAGTCCGAGCCCGACCTCGAAGCGGCGTTCCGCAAATATGAGGATGCTCGTCGCACCGAGGTGCTGAAACTGCAGTCGGCGGCACGCAATTCGCTGGAATGGTTCGAGGAGGTCGAGCGCTATCTCGGCCTCGACCCGGTGCAGTTCAACTACTCGCTGCTGACCCGCTCGCAGCGCATCAGTCACGAAAACCTGAGGCTGCGCGACGCCGAGTGGCTGGGCGGCGCCGAGGAATGGTTCCAGCACCAGGCCGGCGCCGGCGGCAACAGGCTGCGCCGGGCACCGATGTTTGCGCCATTCAAGCTACGCGGCATGGCGCTCAACAACCGCATCGTCGTGTCTCCGATGGCGCAGTACAAGGCCGTCGACGGCTGCCCAACCGACTGGCATTTTTCGCACTACGCGGAGCGCGCCAAGGGCGGCGCCGGGCTGCTCTACATCGAGATGACCTGCGTCAGTCCCGAAGGCCGCATTACGCCCGGCTGCCCCGGCTTCTACGCGCCGGAACACGAGGTGGCCTGGAAGCGCCTGGTCGACTTCGTCCACACCGAGACCGAGGCAAAAATCTGCGCCCAGATCGGCCATTCCGGCGCCAAGGGCTCGACCCGCGTCGGCTGGCAGGGAACCGACGTGCCGCTGCCCTCCGGCAACTGGCCGGTGATGGCGCCGTCGGCCGTGGCGTGGTCGCCCGAGAACCAGGTGCCGAAGGCGATGGACCGCGCCGACATGGACAGGGTGCGCGGTGAGTTCGTCGCCTCCACCGAGATGGCAGCCCGCTGCGGCTT
>NZ_RZOI01000917.1:0-2051 GCF_004022645.1 Mesorhizobium sp. M4A.F.Ca.ET.020.02.1.1
GCGCGCGACAGCGGAGATGTGGACGAAAACGTCCGCGCCGCCCGCGTCAGGCTGGATGAAGCCGAAGCCCTTGGTGGCGTTGAACCACTTGACCGTACCAGTTGCCATTCGAAGTATCCTTCACATTTGCTTTAGTTTAACCGGACCAGGGGTCCGGCCGGTGGTATCGAAATTTTGGAGATAGACGTCAGCAAACGCGAAGATCGCGAGGCCCGATCGATCGGCCGAAATATCAATGCGATGCATATAGGCGGGGTTTGCGCTGAAAACAAGACTGTGTGAGAAAGCGGGACCAGCACCGCCGCCCAACGGCCGCCCCAATCGCGTGGAAAATTTGCGGCCGGCGGGCGCCGCGAGGGAGGAACGGCCAGGTCTCGGGCGCCGGGTTTGGGAGAGGATCATGAAGACCGTTGTGCTTGCCGCCTTGATGACGCTGGTGGCCGCCGAGGCGCAGGCGATCTCGCGCTACGACCCGACCCGCATGAGCTGCGACAGGGTGCAGGCGACGATCGCGCGCCAGGGCGCGGTCATCCTGCGCTACCAGTCGACGCGTGTCCCGGGGCTGCCGCTCTATGACCGCTACGTCAGGGACGAGCGCTTCTGCGACCTGGGCGAGGTGAGGAAGCGCGCCTACGTGCCCAGCGCCGATGCGAAATCCTGCCCGGTCTTCGTCTGCAAGCGGCCGGACTTCGATCGGCGGTTCCGTCGCCGTTTCCTGCAGAACTGAGATTCGCCATCCGCCACGTTTCGCCGGGGTCTTATCGCTGCCGGATTCAACCCGCGTGCCTGGAACCAATGACGGGCAAGACAGTTCAGCTATGACTTTGATACGACGCTGGCCTGCCCGACCGGCTGGGCATGCGGCGATCTAGAGGAGTTCTCATCATGAAGATTTCATCGGGATTTCGATCGGTCACGTTTGCCGTCATCGCCGCCGCGGGAGTCAGCCTAGCCAGCGCCGCGCATGCTGATAGCGGCACGATCCGCTTCGCCGTCTACAAGGCGGCCTTCTTCATCGGTGGTTCTGGAGGCGAGGGCACGCTGACCTTCCATGGTCGCCGCTATCCTATCTCGGTCGGCGGCATCTCGGGCGGCCTCGCGTTCGGGGCCTCAAAGACCTACTTCCACGGTACCGTGCGCCACATTCGCCGCGCCCGGGATGTGACAGGCGTGTACGGTGCTGCGGGCGGCGGCGGCGCGCTCGGCAAGGGGGCCCAGGTGATCGTCATGACCAATGACAAGGGCGCCCAACTCGAGCTCACTGGCAAGCAGGTAGGCCTGCAAGTCAACGCCGATCTGAGCGGTATGAGCATCGGGCTGAAGTAAGGGCCCGGACTTTTCAGAACCCGAACGAGGCCTGCGGTGACGGCGGCGGGCCGAGGCGCACGCCTTCCATGGCCAGCATCTTTTCCTTGGTGGCCGAGCCGCCGGGCGCCGAGAAGCCGCCGATCTTGCCGCCGGCGGCCAGGATGCGGTGGCACGGGATGACCAGCGGCACCGGGTTGGCGCCGAGCGCGGCACCGGTTTCGCGGGCGAGCCCTTGATGGCCGGCGCGCTTCGCCAACTCGCCATAGGTGGTGGTCTCGCCAAAGCCGAGCTTGCGCGCCGCGTCATAGATGGCGAGGCGGAAATCGTCGACGCCGGCAAGATCGACCGGCACGCTGGAGAAATCGATGTCCTCGCCGGCGGCATAGGCCCTGATCGCGGCGATCAGGTCCATCACCCATTGCGGCCGGTCGGTCGAGCTTGACACGCCACTATGGCGAAACAGCCGGCGCTCGACCGCCTCGCGGCTGCGCTCGGGCAAGCAGAGCCGGATCAGCCCGGTTTCGCTCCAGCCAATGCCCGTGAATCCGATCACTGTTTCTAACACTGCGTGACCGGTTGTGATCGCGGATGTCTTTTCCATGCTGGGCTCCTTTCCGCAAACCGCGAAAAACGGGTACAGGTACGGTACAGATAGGGAACAATATCGCAGCTTGCAGCGAGTTCCGCCACCCGAAAACCAGCGGATGGCCCTGATTGCCGGCCGAGAATCGCTGGTGTAAGGA
>NZ_RZOI01000918.1:0-2051 GCF_004022645.1 Mesorhizobium sp. M4A.F.Ca.ET.020.02.1.1
GGGCCGTCCTGCTGCGGTCACTCGGCACAAATTCTGGAAAATTCTATTTGCCGCAGACACCGGGCCGCGCTTTCAAGGGCCCCGCTTGCGGGAAGGAAAGTGCCCGGCCCGCAACAAAAAAAACCGAAATCGAATTTTCCTGAATTTTTGCCGAGTGTACCCCCAACGGGGGTTGACCGCAAAAGCAGGCGGTCCACTACAAAGGCGACATGACACGGGAATGGTCCGGGTGTGGGCAAAGGCGATGCCTCCGGCCACCATCGCAGATCCTTCACGCCAGGCACCGCGGTCGCGGTCAAGCGTTTGCCCCCGCCTGCGGATCTACCGTCCTCGCCTGTCCCACGAACGACGTCCTGCGCTGAGAAGCCGGAGGTTCCGTCCGCCGTCAAGTGCCGGATATTGCGCTCGGCGGCGGCGAGCGCTGCTCTGTTCCCGTGCCGGCGAGGGTATCCAGGCCAAGCGTGGCTGCCGGGAATGCGCTGCCTGATCCGCAACTGCCCCGCCCTTCGTGCCATGAGCAGATGGGATTTTCCCGAGGACTGCCCGCGGACCGCGAGAGGCGGCTTCGCAAGGGGTCGGCCTTCGGCACGGATCAGGGCGGGGCGGCTTGCGCCGTTCATTCGTGGGTCGGGTCGCCACGGCTTGCGACAATCAGGTTGCCGCAGCAACGCGCTCGTCCGCCGTCATCCGGGTTTCCACTCCGCCGCGAACATCCAGACCGGCATGGTGCATCATGGCGCGCCAGTCCGCGATGGTGTGGACGGTTCCCACCGTGCCGCGCATCGTGTCGTAGACGACGCAGGGGCTGCCGATCACGGCAAGGCGCAGGATGTTGAGGCAGGTTCCGGGCGAAGCGCCATCCCAGACCATCAGACCGAAGTCGGCACGGCGGGCCATTTCCCGATCCTTCGCGGCGTGGATGGCAAAGCCCTTTGCGCCGTCCGGCGGCGGGACGTGATAGGCAGCCCAGTCGCCGAGATTGTTGCGCGGTTCCGGGCCGCCATGGAAGACGCCGACATGCTCGTAATTATAGCCTGCGAGCAGGCCCTGCATTTCGGCATCTGCTCCCGGCGCGTCACCGATCAGCACGCCGTGCTCGGCCGCAACAATCGCGCCGATGCGTTCGATCACGGGGACCGGCAGCTCGAAAATGTCACGCGAACCGCCAAGGAATATCATCGTCATTGGTCGCTTTCCTTTCTCTCCGATCAACCGCCCCGGCCCGGCTCTCCTCTCCCTCTCCCGCGCGAGGGATCGTCACCGAAGGCCGAGACGGCGAAGCCCGGCTCGGGGAGCGGCGGCACGCCGCGAGTAGAGCCCGGCCGGCCGGAGGCCGGCCCGCCCAAACCGTGTCGGAGGACTTTTGGCCACTCTCCATCCTGCGCTCTTTCGCACCGCGCCCCCGCCGGATTGCTGACCGGAACGGATGTGCACACGCGAAGAACCCGACCGCGAGCGGGTCGGGTTCTTCGACGCGGGGAATGAAAGCGGCGCTCACGCGCCATCCTCCGTGAACCGCCAGACGGGGATGCCCAGGCGTCGGGCCTTGTCGGCCAGGTTCTCGGTGATGCCGGAGCCGGGGAAGACGATCAGTCCGTAGGGCATGACCGAGAGCAGCTGATCGTTGCGACGGAATGGGGCGGCCTTCGCATGCCGGTTCCAGTCCGGCTTGAAAGCGATCTGCGTGACCTTGCGGTTCTCGGCCCAGCAGGCGGCGATGCGCTCGGCGCCGCGTGGGCTGCCACCATGCAGCAGCACCATGTCTGGGTGCTTCTCGCGGACTTTATCCAGCGCGTCCCAGATCCGGTCGTGATCGTTGCAGTCGAGGCCGCCGGCGAAGGCGATCCTGGTGCCGGCTGGCACCAGCACCTCGGTCTCGGCGCGACGGCGCGCGGCGAGGAAGTCGCGGCTGTCGATCACCGACGCGGTCATCGCCTGGTGGCTGATCTTGGAGCCGGTGCGCGGCCGCCATGCTGATCCGGTCTGCGCCTCGTAGAGGTCGGCGGCCTCATCGCGCATGATTTCGAGGACGTTGCGGCGCTCGATATAGG
>NZ_RZOI01000919.1:0-2049 GCF_004022645.1 Mesorhizobium sp. M4A.F.Ca.ET.020.02.1.1
GTTGAAAGCCGAACTTTCCCGCCGACTGCGCGGAACACGATAGGCCAAGGGCTTCGATGGAAAACAACCGCAATTTCTTCATCACCATCGCGCTGCTGCTCGACGCGCGGGTTCATGTAGAACACCTGCCACAGCGTCAGGATCAGCACCGACAGCGCGATGGTGATGAAGAAATTGCGGTTGTTTTCCATCGAAGCCCTTGGCCTATCGTGTTCCGCGCAGTCGGCGGGAAAGTTCGGCTTTCAACTGGCCGAACGGAATGGCGAGCACATCTTCGCGCCCGACGATGACATAGTCATTGCCCGGCGCCATGTCATCGGCCGCATGCGTGCGCACGGCTTCTCTCAGCCGCCGCCGGACGCGGTTGCGCACGACGGCATTGCCGACCTTCTTGGTGACGGTATAGCCGACGCGCGGCAAAAGCGTGTCGCCGCGGTCGAGAACCTCGACGAGGAAAAGCCGCCCGCGGCGCTTTTCGCCGCCGCGGACAGCCAGGAAATCCGCGCGCTTCAGAAGCCGCTTGGGATTTTGTCCCACTGGCTTGCCGGTTGCGGGCAACGATCTCGTCTTTCGTTCAGGCGCTGAGCCGCTTGCGGCCGCGGTTGCGGCGGGCGGCAACGACGCCGCGACCACCCTTGGTGGCCATGCGGGCACGGAAACCGTGCCGGCGCTTGCGGACGAGTTTGGACGGTTGGTAGGTACGCTTCATTTGTTTTAATACCGCGGGGTGCGGCCCTTCTTGATTCTGTCACTCTGTAACAGGAGCTTTGCCGGGCCGGTTTAGGCGCGATCGAAACCGCGCCGGGACGAATGGCCCGAGCGTGAGCGGGCTTATAGAAAGAAGGGTTTTGGAAGTCAATCCGGCGCTGGCTGCGCCCTTTGTCGCGATCGCGCGGTGGATGTTTTTTATCCCGCAAGGATGAAATTGGCAAAAAAGCCGCAATCGCCTAATCTTCGCTATCAAGTGTTTGTGAAGACCTGAAGCATGACTGAAGCCCAAGCCACGGACGACAGGGCCGGCGCGGCGATTACCGCTGCCCGCACGGTGCCCCTGTCGCGCGGCCTGTCGACCAAGCTTCTTCTGCTCACCATCGTCTTCGTGCTTTTGGCCGAAATCCTGATTTTCCTGCCCTGGATCGCCAGCTATCGGGTGAGCTGGCTGAAGGAGCGCCTGGGCACAGCGGCCGCGGTCTCGATCGTCCTGGTGCAGGGCGAGCCCAACTCGCTCTCGCGCACTGCCCAGAACGACGTTTTGATGGCGATCGGCGCCAAGGCGATCGCCGTGCGCGACGGCGGCGTCTCGCGGCTTTTGGTGGTGTCCGAGATGCCGCCGCAGGTCGACGAGCATATCGACATTTCCAAGGTCGGCATGATCGACGGCATGACCGGGGCGCTCGACACGCTGTTCTTCGGCGGCAAGCGCATGCTGCGCGTGTTCGGCCCGGTCGGCGAGAGCGACAAGGAATTCGAGCTGATCATGCCCGACTACGCCTTGCGCAGCGCCATGTTGGTCTATTCGCGCAACGTCGCCTTCGTCTCGCTGCTGATCTCGCTGTTCACCGCCATGCTGGTCTATGCCGCGATCGACTTGATCATGATCGGCCCGATCCGCGCCATGACGCGCTCGATGCTGACCTTCTCGGAGGCGCCCGACGATCCCGGGCGCATCATCCGTCCCGCCGCTCGCGCCGACGAGATCGGCGTCGCCGAGCGCGAGTTGTCGCAGATGCAGGAACGGCTGCAGAAGATGCTCTCCGAGCAGAAGCACCTCGCCGATCTCGGGCTGGCGGTGTCGAAGATCAACCACGACATGCGCAACATCCTGGCCTCCGCGCAGCTGATGTCCGACCGCCTGCGGCTGGTCAAGGACCCGACCGTGCAGTCCTTCGCGCCGAAGCTGCTGCGCGCGCTCGACCGCGCGGTGTCCTATTCGGAGGGCGTGCTCGCTTATGGCCGCACGCAGGAGCCGCCGCCGTCGCGCCGCCGCGTCCGGCTGCGCCAGCTGGTCGAGGACGTGCACGGCCTGCTCGACATCGAGGAGGGCATCGA
>NZ_RZOI01000091.1:0-13399 GCF_004022645.1 Mesorhizobium sp. M4A.F.Ca.ET.020.02.1.1
ACCCAAAGATCGACCCTACGAGCCGGCTGGTGTCGATCCGCGCCGAGGTCGCCAACCCCGACGGCAAGCTGACGCCAGGCCAGTTCGTGCAGGTGCGCGTCGAGTTGCCGGAGGAGCAGAATGTCCTGACGCTGCCGCAGACGGCCCTGACCTCCAGCCTCTATGGCGACTTCGTCTTTGTCGTGCGTCCGGCCAAGCCCGCGGGCGACGCTGCCGCTCCAGCAGCCAAGCCCGAAGAGAAGCCGGATGCGACAAAGACCGGCTCCACCCCGGCCGCCAAGCCGGACGAAAAACCTGACGAAAAGCCGGCCGACGCGGCGGCCAAGCCGGTGGAAGGCGAAAAGCCTGAGCTTGTGCTTGCCCAGGTATTCGTCAAGCCCGGCCGCCGCAACGCCGGCATGGTCGAGATCCTGGAAGGCATCACCGCCGGCGATGAGGTCGTCACCGCCGGCCAGAACCGGCTCTTCAACGGCATGTCCGTTGCCGTCGACAACACAATCGATCCGACCAAGCCGGCGAACAAGCAGGCCGCCCAGCAATGAATTTCTCCGACATCTTCATTCGCCGGCCGGTCCTGTCGACCGTGCTCGCCTGCATGATCCTGCTCCTGGGTTTCCAGGGCATCTTCAACCTGTCGATCCGGCAGTATCCGAAAGTCGACGAGACGGCCATCACCATCACCACGGCCTATCCAGGCGCCAGCGCCGACCTGATCCAGGGCTTCATCTCCGCTCCGATCGCCCGCGCCGTCGCCTCGACCGAGAACATCGACTACGTCACCTCGTCGAGCCGGCCCTCCTCCAGCACCGTGGTTGTGCAGATGAAGCTCGGCTCCAACCCGGACGTCGCGCTGACCGAGGTCCTGTCCAAGGTGCAGGGCGTGCGTGGCACCTTGCCCGACGCCGCCAAGGATCCGGTAATCGTCAAGGGCACCGGCCAAGAGTTCGCGATGATGTACATCTCGATGCAGAATCCGAACATGACGAAGCAGCAATTGACCGAATATATCGAGCGCGTCGTTCGCCCGCGCATATCGACGGTCGAGGGCGTCGCCGACGTGCAGATCTTCGGCGCCGAGGATTATTCGATGCGGGTGTGGATCGACCCGGTCAAGCTCGCCGCGCGCGGCGTCACGGCGGCCGATGTGCTGACCGCCATCAACGACAGCAACTTCCTGTCGGCGCCCGGCAACACCGAGAACGAATACGTTGTCTCATCGATCACCGTGCGCTCGACATTGCAGACGCCGGAGGCTTTCGCGGCGCTTCCTCTGCGCTCCAAGGACGGCAATGTGGTGAGGTTGCGCGACGTGGCGCGCGTCGAGCTCGGCGCGGTCAGCACCGACACCAGGGTCTCCTTCAACGGCAAGCCCGGCACCTTCCTTGCCATCTTCCCGACGCCGGCGGCCAATCCGCTGACGACGGCGGCGGCGATCCACAAGCTGGTGCCGACGATCCAGGAGACGCTGCCGCAAGGCATGACGATCGAGATCGTTTACGATTCCACCGAGCAGATCAGCGCCTCGATCGAGGAGGTATTCAAGACCATCGGCGAGGCGGTGGCGATCGTCGTCGTCGTCATCCTGCTCTTTCTCGGCTCGTTCCGCTCGGTGATGATGCCGATCGTGACCATTCCGCTTTCGCTGATTGGCGTCTGCTTCCTGCTGTATTCGGTCGGCTACTCGATCAATCTGCTGTCGCTGCTCGCCATGGTGCTGGCCATTGGCCTCGTCGTCGACGACGCCATCGTGGTGGTGGAGAATATCCACCGCCACATGGAAGAGGACCACATGTCGGCCATGCAGGCGGCCTTCAACGGCATGCGCGAGATTCTCTCCGCCATCGTCGCCATGACCATCACGCTGGCGGCGGTGTTCGCCCCGCTTGCCTTCACCGGCGGCCTGACCGGCGCGCTGTTTCGGGAATTCGCGGTGACGCTTGCCGGCTCGGTTGTGCTGTCGGGCATCATCGCCATCACCATCACGCCGATGATGTCGGCACGTATCCTCAAGGCAGGCTCGCACAGCCGTTTCCAGCGCATCGTCGACGGCACCTTTGGCCGCGTCGAGCGCGTCTACGAGCGGATGGTCACCAGCTCGCTGAGAAACCGTCCGGTGACGTTACTGATCGTGGTCGCGCTGGTCGCGCTCACCGGCTTCATGTTCACCAAGACCTCAAGCGAACTGGCGCCGGAGGAGGATCAGGGCTTCCTGCTCTCGATCGTGACCGGGCCGCGCTACGCGACGTCGGACTATACCGAAACCTACGTCAACCAGATCCTCGGTCTGGTCAGGGACATCCCTGAGACGCGCGCCCAGTTCTCGGCCGTCGCCTTCGGCGGCGCCACCAACGGCGCCTTTGTCGGCTTCGCCTTCAAGGACTGGGCCGAGCGCACCCGCAGCTCGAAGGAGATCCAGGAAGACATCACCGGCCGGCTTGCCAAGGTGGCCGGCGTCGAGGCATTCGTCTTCGCGCCGCCGACGCTGCCCGGTTCGGGCGGCGGCCTGCCGATCTCCTTTGTGGTACGTTCCACGGGCGACTCCGCCGAAGTTTACGAGGCGGCTGAGCAGATCAAGAACAAGGCGCAGGCCTCCGGCCGCTTCATCGTTGTGCAAAACTCGATGTCCTATGACGCGCCGCAAGTGACGGTGACGATCGACCGCGAGCGCGCGGCGGCGCTGAACCTGCCGATCGCCGATATCGGCCGCACGCTTACGCTGCTGGTCGGCGGCGCCGAGGTGGCGCAGTTCGACCGCGACTCCAACAGCTACGACATTATCCCGCAGGTGCCGCAGGAATTCCGCGACAACCCCGAGAAGCTCGCCCAGTATTTCGTGCGCAGCGCCTCGGGCGAGATGGTGCCGCTGTCGGCGGTGGTGAAGATCTCGACCAATGCGGCACCCGCCGCGATCGAACAGTTCAACCAGCTCAACTCGGCGACGATCACAGCCCTGCCACTGCCGGGGGTCACCACCGGCGACGGGCTGAAGGCCATCGAGGATATCGCCAAGGAGAGCCTGCCCGGCACGTTCTTCATCGACTATTCCGGCCAGTCGCGGCAGGAGAAGGAGCAGGGCAACACCATCCTGATCGCTTTCGTTGCGGCTGTGCTCGTCATCTACCTGGTGCTGGCGGCGCAGTTCGAAAGCTTCCGCGACCCGCTGATCATTATGATGGCGGTGCCACTGTCGATCTTTGGCGCGATCGTGCCGCTCAACATCGGCTTGGGCACGCTCAACATCTACACCCAGGTCGGCCTGATCACGCTGATCGGCCTGATCACCAAGCACGGCATCCTTCTGGTCGAGTTCGCCAACCAGCAGCGTGAGCTCCACGGCATGCGCCGGCGCGACGCGATCGTCGCTTCGGCCAAGGTGCGGCTGCGGCCGATCCTGATGACCACGGCGGCGATGGCGCTTGGCGTGGTGCCGCTGATCATCTCCAGCGGCGCCGGCGCCGCCGCCCGCTATTCAATGGGCCTGGTGATCTTCACCGGCATCCTGGTTGGAACCATGTTCACGCTGTTCGTGGTGCCGATGTTCTACACCTTCATCGCCAGCAAGGACCTGCCGCACCATGCAGAGAAGCCGGATCCGAACCTGATGCCGGCGCTGCAGGACTGACGGAATCGAACGACAAAGGAAAAAAGAGGCCGGAAAATTCCGGCCTCTTTTTTGGTTGGGCGTTTACCGCGGAAGAGCAATGCCAGGCGGGAGGCGGAACGGATGAGAGGAGGTTTTGCCAACCCTCTTCGCCGCCTTCGACCACAGCCTGCTACTTGACGATGACGATGCTGGTATTCGACGGGCCAAAGGCCTCGACGAGCTGGTAGAAATCGGCCGCGGCATCCGGGTGCAGCCGCACGCAGCCGTGCGAGGCCGGCTGTCCGAGACGCTTGATGGCATAGGTCGCATGCACGGAATAACCGCCGCTGAAGAACACCGAATGCGGCATCGGCGCGTTGTCGTACTTCTTCGAATACCACATCTCGTGCATGCGGGTCGGTTTGAAGGATCCAGTCGGCGTGATGTGCGCCCGGTCGCCGGTCGACACCTTCCAGGCGAAGGTCGGCCGGCCATCGACGGTGACCTCCATGGTCTGCTGAGACAGCGAAACCTTGGCCACGATCTGGTTGGCGTGGGCGGCGCCGCTGCCGGCGCCGAAAAGCAGGGCCGCGCCGGTGAACGCAGCGGCGGTGATGTTGATAAGCTTGGCGGAAATGGTGGCGTGCATGGCGATGTCCCCTCTCTCTGCCGGTCCGGCCGGCTCCAATTCGATGGCGGATTTATCGCTGGGTGATGTTTCAAGCCAATTTCGCTTGATGCTCACATTTGTTTCGAATCTGTTTCCCGTGGTTAACCGCCCGACGAGGGGCGTGATCGGGGGACAGGGCATATAGTTAACGCTTCGTTATCGGCATCAGGCTGCAAAGCCCCCAGACGAAAGCACCTATGCCTCTGATATGAAAGCGATACGACCTGCGCCGAAACCAGATTGCAACAAAGCGCGACTCGTGCGGCATGATCCCGATACAAGCCGGCAGCACAGTTGACGCAACGGGAACAGACGACAGCAAAACGAAAATGGGCAGGAAAACGAACCTACGCTCCTGGCTTCTCCGGACAAGCGTCGCTGCAATCGTCCTCGGCGGTGTCGGCTCTGTTGCCGGCAACCCGGCGACGACACTTGCGGCCATGAATTCCGGCGAGATTTCGACGCTGCATGCCGCGCTGTTCATCGCCACGGTCTGGATCGTGTCCAGCCTGCGCGTTAACCGGCTGAAGGCCCTCTGGCGGGTCGGCCTTCGGCTGAAGTGGATGCGCGGCGCCTCCGGCTACTTGCTGCCGAGAGGACCGAAGGCCCGCGCCGCTGCGGGGGGCTCCGTGGGCGGCGCGGGCGCTTCGGGGGTTTCCTGAAGCGGAACCACAAGTTGAAGGGATGGAGCCAATGAACACGAAATCTGCCGCAGCCGTGCTTTCCGCATTGCTTTACGCACAAGGCCTTCTGGGCTTTGCCGGCCTTGCCACCGTCCTCTTGCGGGACCGTGCCCAGGCTGAGGTGGTCGCCGTCGCCAGCGATGCGCCATCCGGCCCTTCGGCCATCGTGCTGCGCTGAGCGAGAGCATCGGACCAGAATGGAAACCGGTCCGATGCTGAAACAATCGAACAGTCTGGCTGATTCAATCGACGCGCTGCGTCGGCGGGTCGAACCGGTAGCCGGCGCCGCGTATCGTGGTGATGGTTTCGGTGTCGAGCTTGCGGCGCAGCCGCACGATGCGCGAATCGATCGAGCGGTCGAAGGCGTCGGCGTTTTCGGCCGGCGCCGCGGCGATGATGTCGTCGCGCGTCAGCACCTTGCGGGGACTTGCCAGAAACAGCTTGAGCAGCGCCACCTGGCCGGGCGAAAGCTGGTCTTCCGCGCCCGAGCGGTGCATGACCATCGCCGACCTCAGATCGACGGTTGCGTTCTCCAGCACGATCAGTTCCCCGGCGGCCCTGCCGCGCCGCGCCAGCAGGCCGCCGATGCGCGCGGCCAGTTCCCTGACGTTGAGCGGGCTCTCGACGACGTCGGCGGCACCGAGCTCGAGCGCCAGCACCTTGTCGACCAGGTCGGTCGGCCGGCAGATCAGGATGAAGTCGGGTCCGCCCTCGCCGCCATAACGCCGAAGCAGATCGCGCCCCTCAGCCTGGCTCAGGCTGTCGCCGACAACCACCACGTCGATGCCTTTGGCCGAAAGCAGCGATTCCGCTTCCCAGGGCTGGCGCGCCGCGCGCACGTCATGACCGCGCCGCTCGAGATGGTCGGCAAGGTCGCCCGCCACCACTTCGGCGACGGAAACGAGCGCGATGACGGATCGTGCGGCCATTTTTCTCCACCCTGCGACAGACATCTCAAGATGAGTGCTGGACATCATGTTTATACCCAATCTACTTTCCGCTGAAAGCGGGAGCCAGAGCATAGTGCGGGCAAGAATTGTCGTCGTCGAGGACGAGCCTGACCTGAGGGATGCCGTCGCCGAGTATCTCGGCGCCAGCGGCTATGAGGTGGCGACGGCCGAAAGTGCCGCCGCGGCGCGGAACCTGCTTGAGACGCAATCCTTTCATCTCGCCATCCTCGACATAGCCATGCCTGGCGAGGACGGCCTGTCGTTCGGCCGCTGGCTGCGCTCCAAGACCCCGATCGGCATCATCTATGCCACCGCGGCCGGCACCGCGCTTGATCGCATCGTCGGGCTCGAGCTCGGCGCCGACGACTACATCGTCAAGCCTTACGAACTGCGCGAGGTGCTGGCCCGGGTGCGCAGCGTGCTGCGCCGCGTGCCGCAGCCGGCCGAGCCGCAGGCCGCCAAGCCCGAACCGGCCTCTGCCGGCCGCCGCATGAGCTTCGGCTCATTCCACGCCGATCTCGACGGCAGGCTGGTCACCGGTGCCAACGGCGCGGTCGTCGACATGGCCAAAAGCGAGTTCGACGTACTGGAAGTCTTCCTGACGCGCGCCAACCGTCTGCTGACACGAGCGGCGATCTCCGAAGCGATCGGCTTCGTCGAGGACCCGGAATCTTCGCGGGCGGTCGACATCCGCATCATGCGGCTGCGAAAGAAGATCGAGACCGACCCCGCCAACCCGAAGTTCCTGCGCACGGTGCGCGGCGAGGGCTATATCTTCTCGCTGCCGAGCGGCGAGGGCAACTGAGCCTGAACCGCAGCGGCCCGAACTGTGAGGCCGCCGTCATTCGGCCATGACGGCCGGTGACCTTCGATATCCGGAATCCGG
Source organism: Mesorhizobium sp. M4A.F.Ca.ET.020.02.1.1 (assembly GCF_004022645.1). NCBI lineage: Bacteria > Pseudomonadati > Pseudomonadota > Alphaproteobacteria > Hyphomicrobiales > Phyllobacteriaceae > Mesorhizobium > Mesorhizobium sp. M4A.F.Ca.ET.020.02.1.1. The sequence continues at coordinate 6,773 of NZ_RZOI01000091.1, forward strand.
CTGGCGCGTGTCCTTCCGGATGCGCAAAGAACGCTGTAGCATTTTTGTCCTGCATATGGTTCCTCCGGGAACCCACGATCGATTTTCGAACTGTGTGCTGAATTTCATATCCTGCCGATCTGGCCCTGGGTGACGTATTGAACATGACAGCCGAAGCCGCCCGAACGGATATGCAAGCCACCCGCCAGGGCGCGGCGATGGCGGCCGTCCGCGTCGTGCGCCGGCTGCGCGAGGCCGGTGACTGGCAGCGCGAGATGGACATCATCCTGGAGACGCTCTGCCGCGCCATGGATTGCCAGCGCGGCATTCTGTTTCGGCTTCGCGAGCTTCCGGGCCAGGGCTTCGCCCAGTCGGTCTCGGCCTACTGGATCGATCCCGAATTCGGCGGCGAACTCGCCTCGCCCACCGTCATCATGCAGTCGATCATCAATTCCGACCCGTTGCTGGAGCGGCTGCAGGAGGACGAGCGGCAAGGCAAGGTCTTTGCCGGCCATACCCGCGATCTCGACGGCTTCCTGAGAGCCGACTTCGAGAAGCAGAATATCAAGTCGTTCCTGTCGGTGTCGGTCTTCGCGCATGGCCATCTCTGGGGCACGCTGGCGGTCAACGATTGTGTCGCCGAGCGCGAATGGACCGATGAGGAAGAGGCGACGCTGCACATCATCGCGCTGGCCATCGGCGATGCCATCGAGCACTCGCCCTCCGACGCCCATGCCAGTGAGGTTATCCGCCGCACCATGCTGCAGGCTTCGCTCGACGCCATCGTCGTCATCGACGAGACCGGCTCGATCATCGAGTTCAATCCGGCGGCCGAGAAGATGTTCGGCTTCCCGCGCAGCGACATCCTCGGCAAGGACCTGCTCGACACCATCGTTCCGATCTACTACCGCAAGGGCTATGCCTCGGGCGCCGAATACATGTCGGGCCGCGGCGCGCCAATGGTTGGCCAGCGGCTCGAGACCGTGACCCAGAATGCCGCCGGCGAGGTGTTCCCGATCGAACTGACGGCGACCGAGATGCGGGTTGCCGACCGCAGGCTGATCTTCGGCTCGATCCGCGATTTGCGCGACAAGCTGCGCGCCGAGGAGGAAATCGGCCGCCAGCGCGAGAAGCTGCACCAGAACGAGAAGATGGCCGCCATGGGTTCGCTGCTGGCCGGCGTCTCGCACGAGCTGAACAACCCCCTTGCCGTGGTCGTCGCGCAATCGACGCTGTTGCATGAGTTCGCCACCGACCCGCAGACCAAGGTGCGCGCCGAGAAGGTACGCGCAGCCGCCGAGCGCTGCGGCCGCATCGTCAAGAGCTTCCTGTCGATGGTGCGCCTGCATCCGACCGAGCAGGCAGAGACCGACCTCAACCAGGTGATCCGCGCCGCGCTCGAAGTGACAGCCTATGGCGCGCGCTCCAGCGGCATCATCATCGACACCGAGTTCGCCGTCGGCCCGCTGCTGGCCATGGCCGATGCCGACCATGTCACGCAGGTGGCCGCCAACTTCCTCGTCAACAGTCAGCATGCGTTGGCTGGCGTCGCAGGCGACCGGCTGATCAAGGTGCGCACGTTTCGCAGCGATCGCGGCAATCCCGGCTTCTCCGTCGAGGACAACGGCCCTGGCGTGCCGGAAGCGATCCGTTCACGCATCTTCGAATCCTATTTCACCACCAAGCCGATCGGCGTCGGCACAGGCATCGGCCTGTCGATCTCGAAGTCGATCATCGAGCGGCACAACGGCAACATCTGGTTCGAGGAGGTGCAGCCGCACGGCGCGCGTTTCGTGGTCCAGCTGCCGGCGATCACTGCCGGCGCGGCCGCTGGCAGCGAAGGACCGGCGCGCTCAAGCGGCCTGCGCCACGCGCTGATCATCGACGACGAGCCCGATGTCGCCGGCTCGCTCTCCGACATACTGGAGCTGATGGGCGTCAAGTCGCGCGTCGTGCCGGCGTGGACGTCGGCGGCGGCGATCCTCAGCGGCCAGATGCCGCCCGACATCGTCTTTTCCGATTTGCGCATGCCCGGCACCAGCGGCATCGCAATCTATCGCGAGTTGCTCGCCGAACGGCCGGCGCTGGCGCAGCGCTTCGTGCTGGTCACCGGCGACCTGATCGGCGCCAAGGCCGAGATCGAGGCGCTGCCGCCGCATCAGCGGCCGCAGATCCTGGAAAAGCCGTTCAGCACGCTGGACGTGCGCGGCGTGCTTTCGGCCATCGCCGAGCAGGCTGCCGTGGAGAGCTGACATCCAGCCGTTCAAAGATACTGGAGCAAGCGCAGGAACTCGCCGTTAGCAGGCCGGCCTCACCTGAATATCGACAGACCGAAAAAAAGAGGCTCCCAACCGACGATGCGGTGGGAGCCTGACTTGAGCGCAGGAGGAGCGCTCTGGGGAGGTCAAAGCGTGATCGCGAAGCGGGGAACTGTTTCGCGGATCACGTTCGACAAGTCAGAAGACGTTCGGCGTGCTGGTCAGCGGCGCGGCATTGGCGATCATGCGCACCGCGCGTTCCCTATGCTTGCCGGACTGCTCGGCAATGGCGCGCAGACAGTCCGCGCTCTCGGCGCCCCAAGCCTGGCCCTTGCAGGCGAAATCGATCTGCGGCATCGGCAAACGCCCGGTCTTGATCGTGGTCGACGCGCCTTCGACGGCACCTGCCGGCGGATTGAGCGACGCGAAGGCGGGGCCTGCCGCCGGTGTGAGGAACATGCCGGCGAAGGCAAGGGCGCCAATCGCCATGAACATCGCCATCGGATGGTCGCTGGCGCGCTGGCGCAGCGCCAGCTTCGGTCGCCGATCGTTGCGCTCCGGTGCCTGGAGGCGGTTGTTGGCGGTCTGGACTTTCGTGAACATCGCAATCCCCTTCATTGTCTTTCTTTTTGCTATGAAACGAATGTATCCGCACCCGGTAACGGATGGATGATACGCGATGGCTGCCCGTGTAACCGGCTTGAAACAGAAAAATCGGGCATGATCGGGCATATTCGGTCATTCCCCGATTTTCGTGTTCGTTTGCAATTTCTGTTCCATAAGCGCGACCTGAAAGGCGACCTCACAGGCGAAGCAATGGGCCTGAGGCGGTCTTGCGGACTATGAGCAATCTCACACTTGCGAAGGAAATCGGGGCCGGGACTGCGTCTCTGAGAGCCGCCGCTTCTCGCTGCCAGGTCGACGTCGATCGGGCCGCTCCGGGCCTGTTTCAGAACCCTGGTTAACGCCCGGATTTTCCGTGATTTTCCCTGGCCAGATCGTCGCTGAGCGGATGCAAACCCAGCGCCATCAAAATTTTATATTTCAACAAACCATTGCATTTCAAAGCAAAATATACTTATATTGAATGATCATTCAACAAAAGAAGAGCCTTCTATGAACCCGCATCTCCGTGACGTGGCGATCCCCAACGATTGGGACCGGCGGGGTCTGCCGGGATGGAGCTACCACTCCAACGCGCTTCTAGAACTCGAGAAGGAATACGTCTTCCGCAACCATTGGCAGATCGCCGGACATGTCTCCGACGTGCCCAATCCCGGCGACTATCTGACCATGGATGTCATCGGCGAACGGGCGCTGATCGTGCGCGGCAAGGACGGCCTCGTGCGCGCTTTCAACAATATGTGCCGCCATCGCGGCAGCCGCGTCGTCGCCGACAGCCAGGGCACCTGCAAGAACGCGCTTGTCTGCCCGTTCCATGGCTGGGTCTACAATCTCGACGGCACGCTGCGCGGTGCCGCCCGTCCGCGCTCCTTCCCCGATCTCGACAAGACCGAATTCGGCCTGATGCCGCTCGACCTCGAAATCTGGATGGGTTTCATCTTCATCCGCTTCCACGAGGGAGGCCCGCAGCCCTCGGTGGCCGAGCTTTTGAAGCCGATCGAGGCCGAGATCGCGCACTATCGCGTCGCCGAGATGGTGCCATCGTGGGGCATCTGGACCCAAAAATCGCCGGTCAACTGGAAGTCGGTGCGCGACGTCGACAATGAAGGCTACCACGTCGCCATGGCGCATCCGGCGCTACAGGATCTTTATGGTGCGACCTATTTCGACGAGCCCTTCGTCAACGGCGTGTCGCGATCCTTCGCCACCTACAATCCGCATGCCGGGCGGCGCTGGAGCGTGCGCGAATACATCAAGCGAGCGCCCGACGCTTCGCATCTGCCGGAGCATCTGCGCAAGGCCTGGATCTACTACGGCATCTTCCCCAACAACGCGCTGTCGATCATGCCGGAATCCGTGCAGTTCTATCAGGAGTTCCCGCTGTCGACCGGCGAGACCCTGCTGCGCGGCGCAATCTACCGCTACAAGGACGAAACGAGAGAACAGGCGGCGGCGCGCTATCTCGCCTACCGCATCGACCGCGACACAATGGACGAGGACGTGCAGCTTTCGGTGTGGTCGAACGAATCCATGCTGTCGGAAGCCTTCGAGGGGTTCTATCTCTCCGACCTCGAATATGGCGTGCGCACCCACCACGATCATCTGCGCAAGCAGATCCCCGTGCTCGGCCTGGAGACGGCGCCGGAGGAAAAGAACATGTGGGCGCTGAACGACGCGCTGCGGTCGAGGGGATAGAGCAGGCAGGTGAGGGGCAGCGCAGGTTTTTGAGATTATCGTTTTAGTCAGACGCCAATTTCTGGCGTCGTCCGGCGACCAACCAATCGCCGAGGTCGGCGCTGCCCCTCATCCCCCTGCGGGCACCTTCTCCCGTAGAACGGGGAGAAGGAAGAACCCTCACCCCCGCCAGACGCCCTCTTTCCTGAGATCGTCCATCGTGCGCGAAATGCCCTCTCGCAGGATCGCCACCATGTCGTCGATCTGCTCGCGCGAAATAATCAGCGGCGGCGACATCACGCACATGTTGATCAGCGGCCTGACCAGCAAGCCTAGCTCATGGCAATGTGCGTCGATGCGTTTGCCGACGTCCTTGTCGAGCTGCAGCGGATTCCTGCTTTCGCGATCGGCGACGCATTCGATGCAAGCCATCAGCCCCATGCCGCGCACCTCGCCGACCAGCGGCAATTCCTCCAGCGACTTCAGCCGCGCCTGGAAATAGGGCGCGACCTCACGCGCGTGCGCGAGCACGCCGTCTTCCAGCAGGTCGAGATTCTTCAGCGCCACCGCGCAGCCGATCGGATGGCTGGTGTAGGTGAGGCCGTGGCCGAACAGCGCGTCGGGATGGTTGGAACGGCGCAGTTGTTCCAGCAGCCGCCCCGAGATGATGACGCCGCCGAGCGGGAAATAGCCCGAGGTGACGCCCTTGGCGAAGGTGATCATGTCCGGGTCTATGCCGAACACCTCGCCGGAGGCAAAGACGTGGCCGAGACGTCCGAAGCCGGTCACCACCTCGTCCGAGACATAGAGGATGTCGTTGTCGCGGCAGATCTGGCGGACGCGCCTCAGATAGCCCTCCGGCGGCACGACCACGCCGCCCGAGGCCTGCACCGGTTCGCCGACGAAGGCGCCGATCCTGTCGGCACCGACGCGGGCGACGGTGTCGCGGAACTGATCCACCAGGAAATCGGTGAAGGCAGCGATGCTCATCTCCTTCGGCCGCCGGAACGGATCGGGCGAGGAGAGCTTGACCACCAACTCGTCGGCGCCGTCCATCCAGTCGCGGTCGCGCGGGCGGCCATTGAGCGAGGCCGACAGATAGGTCGAGCCGTGATAGGCGCCGCCGCGGCTGAGGATCAGCTTCTTCTCCGGCCGTCCCCGCACATTGTTGTAGAACTGCATGAAGCGCAGCGCCGTCTCCACCGCCGACGAGCCGCCGGTGGTGAAGAAAGTGTGGCTGAGATCGGCGGGCGCGTGACCGGAAATGCGCCTGGCGAGCTCCGCCGAGGGCGCGTTCATCGTGTACCACGGAGTGTTGTAGGACAGCGCCATCGCCTGGTTGTACATCACGCTGGCCAGTTCCTCGCGGCGGTGGCCGACATTGAGGCACCACATGCCGGCCGGCCCGTCGATCAGCCGCTTGCCGGAAGCATCGGTGATGTAGATGCCGTCGCCCTCGCCGATCAGCGCGCGCGCCTCGGCGCCGACCGAGCCGGCATACGGCCAGGGCTGGACGAGATGGCGCTTGGCCAGCTCCACGGCATCGTCATCGCCGGGCTGGTTGGTTTCCCTCGCCCTGATCTCCCTTGCAGCCGCCATCTTAGCCTCGCATCGTATGGTTGTGGATCCTTCGGCGGACAAAGAATGAAGCGGCAAGCCCCGGAAAAATGGTCTTTCTTCACTTCATTTTGAATGTCCGTTCAATCAATATTACAGAAATAGCGCTTGATTTCAATTGGCGGATGCGCTCATGATGAAAGAAAGCCGGCAAGCAAGCGGCGCGACCAGCAACGCACCGTTCGGTTGCGCCGCGAGCAAAAAAGGGAACAAGCCGCCGGCGCTGACCAATGGGAACCACATGCCGGAACTGTTCGTGCCAGCGACCGAAATCACGCCCGGAGCGCTGCAATGACGGCGGCTGCCGAAGGCTCGCCCCCGCTGCGCATGTCGCGGGCCAGACGAAATGCCCTTCTGCGGTCCGAACCCGTCCAGGGCTTTGCCCTGATCAGCCCCACCTTCCTCTATGCCCTCGTCCTGCTGGTGCTGCCGATCCTGGTGGTTTTCGCCCACTCCTTCTGGACGCAGAACTACC
>NZ_RZOI01000920.1:0-2041 GCF_004022645.1 Mesorhizobium sp. M4A.F.Ca.ET.020.02.1.1
TCCACGCCCCGTTCTTCTTCGACGACTTCACGCAGGCCTCGATGAAGGCCATGCCTTCGACGCCGTCGGCAATCGTCGGGAAGACGACATCCTTTGCCGGCTTGCCGCCCTTCCTGCGCGCCGCGCGGATGGCGCGGGCCGCTTCCTGGTAGATATTGGCGAAGCCTTCGAGATAGCCCTCCGGATGGCCCGAGGGAACACGGGTGACACGCCCGGCGGAGGGCAGCGCGCCGGCGCCGGCGCGGGTCAGGAGCTGCTTCGGCTGGCCGAACGGCGTATACCAGAGATAGTTCGGATCGGCCTGCACCCATTCCAGCCCGCCCTTCGAGCCATAGATGCGCAGCTTTAGACCGTTCTCATGGCCGGGCGCCACCTGGCTGGCCCAGATCATGCCCTTGGCGGGATGCGCCTTGCCGACCGGCTTGAAGCGCAACAGCACATTGATGTTGTCGTCGAGCTGCCGCCCCGGCACGAAGGCGTCGAGATCGGCAGACAGCGCATCGAGCTCCAGCCCGGAGACGAAGCGCGCCAGGTTGTAGGCATGCGTGCCGATGTCGCCGAGCGCACCACCGGCACCGGCCTGCTTGGGGTCGGAGCGCCACGCAGCCTGCTTCTGGCCGGTCGCGGCGAGATCCTCGGTCAGCCAGTCCTGCGGATATTCCGACTGCACGATGCGGATGTCGCCGAGCTGGCCCTTGGCCACCATCTCGCGCGCCTGGCGGATCATCGGATAGGCGGTGTAATTGTGGGTGAGCACGAACACCTTGCCGGTCTTCTCGACCAGCGCGGCGAGCTTCTTCGCCTCGGCCAGCGTGGTTGCCAGCGGCTTGTCGCAGATGACGTGGATGCCGGCCTCGAGGAAGGCCTTGGCTGCCGGCACATGCACATTGTTGGGCGTGACGATCGCCACCGCCTCGATGCCGTCCGGCCGCTTGGCCTCGGCCTTGGCCATCTCGGCGTAGGAGCCGTAGCTGCGCGCCGGATCGAGGCCGAGCTCGGCGGCCGAAGCCTTGGCGCGCTCCGGGTTGGCCGACAGTGCGCCGGCAACCAGGACGAAGTCGTTGTCCAGCCTGGCCGCGATCCGGTGCACCGCGCCGATGAAGGCGCCTTGCCCGCCGCCGACCATACCGTAGCGGATCGGGCCGCCTCCCGTTTCCGACTTCGATGCGCCGACCATTCCTGTCTCCCTCGTTGGTGCTTGCCTCCCTTTGAGGGGAGGTCGATCCGCGCAGCGGATCGGGTGGGGTTGCCGAGCGTGAAGCTCGGCATGAGCCGACCCCGCCCGGCTTTGGGCCACCCTCCCCCCAAGGGGGAGGGAAAGCGGTACTAGACTCCCATCATGGCGCGCAGCGCCTTCTTGTCGGTTGCGCCGCCGGCGAAATCGTCGAAGGCCTTCTCCGTCACCCGGATAATGTGGTGCTGGATGAAGGGCGCGCCTTCGGCAGCACCATCCTCCGGATGCTTTAGACAGCATTCCCATTCCAGCACCGCCCAGGAATCGTAACCGTACTGGGTGAGCTTGGAGAAGATGCCGCCGAAATCGACCTGCCCGTCGCCGAGCGAACGGAACCGCCCGGCACGGTTTACCCAGCCCTGATAGCCGGAATAGACGCCTTGCCGCCCGGTCGGGTTGAACTCGGCGTCCTTGGCGTGAAACGCCTTGATACGCTCGTGGTAGATGTCGATGAATTCGAGATAGTCGAGCTGCTGCAAGAGGAAGTGCGACGGGTCGTAATTGATGTTGCAGCGCTTGTGGCCGCCCACCGCGTCGAGGAACATCTCGAAAGTCGCGCCGTCGAACACATCCTCGCCCGGATGGATCTCATAGCCGATGTCGACACCGTTCTCGTCATAGACGTCGAGGATCGGCTTCCAGCGTTTGCCGAGCTCGGCGAAGGCCTCCTCGATCAGGCCGGCTGGCCGCTGCGGCCATGGGTAAAGGTAGGGGAAGGCCAGCGCTCCGGAGAAGGAGACCGAGGCCTTGAGCCCCAGATTTTTCGATGCCTTGGCGCCGAATTTCATCTGCTCGACCGCCCATTGC
>NZ_RZOI01000921.1:0-2040 GCF_004022645.1 Mesorhizobium sp. M4A.F.Ca.ET.020.02.1.1
AGCAAGACTTGATCGAGCCCGTCTTTCGCAACGGCACGGTCACCACCGTCGGCATCCTGCTGGCGTTTTCGCTGGGCTTCATCACCCATTGGGCCGCCAATCCGATCCCTTGGCAAACGTACCATCTACTCGCCGTCGTGCCGATCCTGATCGGCATCGCGATGCAGATGCGGGCGCTGTCCTTGCTGCTCGACGTAAGTTCGCTGCAAAAGCCCATCTACGAGCGGGCGAACCGCATCTTCATCGCGGGCCTCATCTTCACCGCAAGCGGCGTCGGGCTGGCGATCCTGCTCGACTTCTTCGAGATTGCGGGCAAGAGCGCGCTGCCGAACGGCTAGCTACTGGCAGATGTCGCACCATTCGGCGCCGACCAGGCTCGCCATGCGGTCGACGCCTATCCTGACGGCGGCATTGGTGGCGCCGGCCGCCGGCACGACCTCGTCAAAGGCCCGCAGCGACACATCGCAATAGACAGGCAGCGGCGAGGCGAGGCCGAAGGGGCAGACGCCGCCGACCGGATGCCCCGTGATCTCCGCCACCTGTTGGGCATCGAGCATGCGCGGCTTGCCGCCGAAGGCATCGCGCGATTTGCGGTTGTCGATGCGCGCGTTGCCGCGGGCGACCACCAGCAGCACCCGCTCGCCGACCCGCATGCAGATGGTCTTGGCGATCTGCCCCGGCTCGACGCCATGCGCCTCGGCGGCGAGCGCCACGGTCGCCGAACTTGTCGGCGTTTCGATCACCGCGATGTCGGGGGCATGCTCGGCGAAGAAGGCTTTGACGGACTTGAGGCTCATGCGTCTTCAGGCGGGAATGGATCGGATGCGCAGACTTCGACCGTTGCCGGACCGGTGTCAAGCCGGGCCAGAGTCAAGGCAAGCGCGTGGCGCTGACCTCGAACAGCGATGCCTCGGCAGCGCCTTGTGAAGAATGCCCGCCGATCATCCTGGTTATGTCGGTCGCCGCTTCGCGCACCAGCGGACCGATATCGGCCAGACGCTCCGGCGTCACCCGAACGGTGGGCCCGGACACCGAAACGCCGCCGATCGGCTCGCCGAACTCGTTGAAGATGGCGGCGGCCACGCAGCGCATTCCCGGGTGCCGCTCCTCGTCGTCGACCGACCAGCCGCGATGCTTGATCGCGACGAGATCACGGGCCAGCGCCGAAATGTCGGAAATCGTCTTGTCGGTGAAGCGCTCCAGCCCGGCGCGACGCAGGATGGCAGCGACACGCTCGGGATCGAGATGCGCCAGCACCGCCTTGCCGATGCCGGAGGCATGGAAGGAGCTGCGCGTGCCCGGCCGGAAGAAGGCGCGGATCGCCTGGTGCGTCTCGACCTGGCTGACGAAGACGACGCAATCGTCCTCGGCGACGCCGAGATTGGCGGTCTCGCCGGTCTTCTCCATCAGTTCCTGCATGACGATGCGGGCGCGGTCGACCAGCTTGCGGCGGCGCAGGAACGCGGCGCCCATGCGGTAGGTCTCGACGCCGATCGACCACAGCTGGTCGGTGCCGTCGAACTCGACCATGCCGTGGTTCTCCAGCGTCGTCAGCATGCGGTAGGCGGTGGAGGCGGCAAGGCCGCTTTGCGCCGATATCTCGCTCAGCGACAGGCCGCTGCCTTCGGCGACGATGGCAAGGATGCGCAAGGCGCGGTCGAGCGACTGCACGGAGGCGGCTTCGGACGGGCCGTTGAAGGAGCGCGGACGGCCTCGCTGCCGTTTTTCGCTGGTTTCCATGGCAGGCATTCTCGCCTATTTCGCCGATTTGGCAATGAAAAAGTTTTTCACCGCTTCGCGAGACTGAATTCTTGGAAAACGGAAAGCGTAGTGAAATCATATCGTAAAAGCTATTTTCTAGAAATGAAAAAATATTCTGAAAAAATTGAAAAATAGCGGGCGTGCTGGCATGCTCAGCCAACCAACAAATTCGTGGAGGCTTTGCAAATGGCCAGGATGCGCGCTGTCGACGCTGCCGTTCTCGTTCTCGAAAAGGAGGGCATTTCGTGCGCCTTCGGCGTGCCGGGCGCGGCGATCAAC
>NZ_RZOI01000922.1:0-2037 GCF_004022645.1 Mesorhizobium sp. M4A.F.Ca.ET.020.02.1.1
CAGCGCCTATACGCACATGGCGATCAACCGCCGCTTCGGCGAGGAGGGCGATGCGTTGACCGGCGCGGCGATGGCGTTCCTGAAGGCGGCGGTCGCCTGACTTCACCGGCTCGCCCGCCTCACCTATGCGGCTGCGTTCGCAGGCAGGGCCGCGCTCCCTAGCCAAACTGGATCACGTCAAAGTCCGCGGCAGGACATTGCAGCTTGAGCGCTAGTGGTTTCAGATGCGGAGGATCGCCACGGCGGAGGGAACGCGATGAATGGGGCCGACGTTCTTTGTGACGTGCTGCTGGCGAACGGCGTCAACGTCTGCTTCGCCAATCCCGGCACGTCCGAAATGCACTTCGTCGCGGCGCTCGACCGCAAGCCGGAGATGCGTTGCGTGCTCGGCTTGTTCGAAGGCGTGGTGACCGGGGCAGCCGACGGTTACGCCAGGATGACCGACCGGCCGGCCGCGACGCTCCTGCACACCGGTCCCGGGCTGGCGAATGGATTGGCCAACATTCACAATGCCCGGCGCGCCCGCGTTCCGATGATCAACATCGTCGGTGACCATGCCTCCTATCATCTGGCGCTCGACGCGCCGCTCACCAGCGACATCGAGAGCCTGGCGGCGCCGATGTCGCGCTGGGTTCGCCGCATCGACGGTCCGGACGATGTCGAACCCGCGGCGCAGGCGGCGTTGCGCGCCTCGCTGACGCCGCCCGATATCACGACCCTGATCCTGCCGGCCGACGCCGCGTGGGGCGGCGCCGGCCCAGTGGTGTCGGCCAAAGTCGAACTGGCACCGGCACCTGCGGTCGACATGGGTACCGTGCGCAAAATTGCCGAGGCCATTGGCGGTGCGCCAGGACGGGTCGGCATGATCGTACGCGGGCTGGCGGCCCGCGAGGAGGCGCTCGAAATCGCCGGCCAGATCGCCGCGGCCATGGAGGTTCGCCTGTTCAGCGAGGTCCTGGTCGCCCGGATGCAGCGCGGCCGTGGTCGCGTGGCGCCGAGCCGCATTCCCTATCCGATCGACGCCGCGCGAACGCTACTGGCGGACATCGATGTCTTGATCCTTGTCGGGGCGAAGGAGCCGGTGGCCTTCTTCGCCTATCCCGGCAAGCCGGGACGGCTGGTGCGAGATGGCTGTGAGGTGCTGACACTCGCAGCGCATGGCGAGGACCTGAAGGCGGTGCTGGCGGCGCTTCGCGACGAACTCGGCATCAAATCGCCGCAGCCGCTCGCGGTCGCGACGGCCTTTCCCGATGAGCCGACACCACGCGGCAGGCTGACCGACGATGCGATCGCGCTTTCCGTGGCGCGGAAACTGCCCGAGAATGCCATCGTCTGCGACGAGGCTGTCACCTCGGCACGGCGCTATTTCGCCCTGTCGGCCTTTGCCGCGCCGCACGACTACATGATGGGCGCAGGCGGATCGATCGGCGGGGGTATTCCGATGGCGACCGGAGCGGCGATCGCCTGTCCCGGCCGCAAGGTCATCAATCTGGAAGCGGATGGCAGCGGCATGTACACGGTGCAGGGGTTGTGGACCCAGGCCCGGGAAAGGCTCGATGTCGTCACCATCATCTTTTCCAACCGGACCTATGCGATCCTGCATGGCGAGATGCGCAATGTAGGGGTCAATGCCATCGGCGAGAACGCAAGGCGGATGCTCGATCTCGACCAGCCGGCGCTGGATTGGGTTTCGCTGGCGAATGGCATGGGCGTGGAAGCGGCGCGCGCCGACACATGCGAGCGGTTCGATGCCTTGCTGGACAGCGCTCTTTCTCGCACGGGGCCGTTCCTCATCGAAGCGCTGATCTGAGCAGCTCGGTAACCCGCCAAGCCTTACCAGCGGGTCTGCTCGCCCGGCGCGGCGGGTTCGATCGCCAGCGCATGCACACCGGCCTTCAGTTCGTCGGCCAGCAATTCGTTGACGGCGCGGTGGCGCTCGATGCGGCTCATGCCGGCAAAGGAAGGCGAGACGATGCGAACGCGGAAATGCGTCTCGCCGGTGCCGTCGAAGGCGCCGTGATGGTCGGAGCCGGAATG
>NZ_RZOI01000923.1:0-2035 GCF_004022645.1 Mesorhizobium sp. M4A.F.Ca.ET.020.02.1.1
CGGCGTTGATGACGATGGCGTCATAGCCCTGCAGGATCAGGTTCTGCACCTGCGCAGCCTGGGTCGGAACTTCCTTGTCGGCGGTGGTGAAGACGTCGGCGGCCGCGACCACCTTGTCCTCGACCGCCTTCTTGGTGACGATGCCGTAGCTGTCCAGCATCGCCTGGCGCCACGAATTGCCGGCATAGTTGTTGGAGAAGGCGATCTTCTTGCCACTGGTGTCGGCCAGCGCGGTGCCCGAGGCGAGCATCGCCGCCAGAGCGCTCAGGACGAGTAGTTTCTTCATGTCATATCCTCCCAGATGTGTTGACTGCTGCATTCCAGCCGGCTTTTAAGGCCGGCCTCACTTCCAATCCGATTTGAGCCCGGACGATCCCGCGCTCAAAACAGCCTCAGCCCCGGCACGCGGACTCTGAGCCGGTAAAGCGACGTCGACGCGGCGATGTAGAGGCTCCTCAGATCCTCGTCGCCGAAGGTGAAATTGGCACAGTCTTCCGGCGTCGCGATGACGCCGAGAAGCTCGCCGGACGCATCGAACACGTGGATGCCGCCCGGGCCGGTGCAATATAGGTTGCCGCGGCTGTCGATCTTCATACCGTCGGTCGATCCCGGCTCAGTGCCCTCGGTCGCCGCCCAGACCGCGCCGCCATTGAGGTCGCCGTTGGCCTCCACGCCGAACACCCTGATATGCCCGCGCTCGGTGTCGTTGACGAACAGCCGCGATTCGTCGAGCGAGAAGCAGAGCCCGTTGGGCTGCGCGAAATCGTCGGCAAGCAAGGTCAGGGCGCGGTCGCCGTCGATCCGGTAGACGCCCTGAAACGAAAGCTCCTGCTGCCGCGGCACGCCGTAGAATTCCGCCCGGCCGAACCCGGGGTCGGTGAAGTAGATGGCGCCGCCGGTGGCGACGACGACGTCGTTCGGGCTATTCAGCTCCTTGTCGCCGTAATGGGTGGCGAGCACGGTCACGGTTCCGTCCGGCTCGGCGCGGGTAACGCTACTCGTCGCGTGCTCGCAAGTGACCAGCCGCCCCTGGCGGTCGAGAGTGTTGCCATTGGCCTTATGGCTGGGCTCCCGGAACAACTCGATCTCGCCCGAAGAGCTGCGCCTGTACATACGGCTTTCGGGAATGTCGGAAAACACCAGCCATTTATCGTAAGGATGCCACACCGGACCTTCGATGAAGGAGTAGCCTGTCGCCAGCCGTTCCATCGCCGCGTTGCCGACAACGTCGCCGAAGCCGGAATGGCGGGCCGGCGCCGAAATCGACATCACTGGTCCTTCGGCTTGCGGACTGCCCCGCCGCCGACGAACCAGTCGCTGCCGGCCACGTCCTCGAACACCACCCAGATCGCGTCCTTGGGCAGTTCGGCGACCTCGCTGATGGCTTCGGTGACGCGGCGCGAGATCTCGTCCTTGCGCTTTTGCGAATGGCCCTCGAGTATCCGAATGTTGACGAACGGCATCGGCGCCTCCCGGGCATTTTCTTGTTGTGGGGAGCGAGCCTAGTCAGCGCCCGGGCCGGGCGATACGGGTCAACGCGCAGCGCCGACTGTGGTTTTGCACAGTCGGTCCCTTCAGGCCGCGGACGTCAATTATTGGTCCTGCAGCGGCGCCGCCTGCGCCAGCCAGGCGTCGAGCCGGTCCTGCTCGCGGCGCAGCGCGTCGATGTTGATCAGGCCGCGCGCCAAGGCGAGGTAGATCGCCCGCGTGCGCGAGTTGAAGACGGAGGCCTCACCGGCGCCGTCCTCCGGCGGCACGATGCCCAGCTTGTCGTAGACGTGCTTGATGCGGCTTTGCGCGCCGCGGATCGACAGGCCCCGGCGGGCCGCGATCGCCCGGTCGGTCAGGCCGAGCGCGATGTCGATCAGACTTTCATATTCGCCATCGGTGATGCCTTCGAAACGATCCTGGACGCGATGCTGGATGCCGCGTATCTCACGATCGATGATGCAGTGGCCTTCGCGGAAGACGCCGCGAAGCGCCGAGCGCATGCCTTCCTCGGCCGCCGATTTCAGTACATAGCCATAGACCGAGC
>NZ_RZOI01000924.1:0-2034 GCF_004022645.1 Mesorhizobium sp. M4A.F.Ca.ET.020.02.1.1
GTTCGGCCGTTGGGACCCGTGGCGCTCGGCGGGCGCCGCGCTGCTGTTCGCCTTCGTCGATGCGCTGCAGCTCAGGATGCAGGCAAGTGGGCTCGGCCACATCCCCTACGAAGCCTTCCTGATGCTGCCCTTCATCTTCACGATCGTCGCCATGGCCTTCATGTCGCGCAATGCGGTCGCGCCCTCGGCGCTGCTGAAGCCGTTTCGGAGGGAAGAGCGGTAGAGGACTTGGCGCCCTTTCCTCTCCCCCGATCGACGGGGGGAGAGGAAGAGCGCCAAGCCTGGGACGCTTCACATCGCCGTAAAGGCGTTGTCGACGAAGAGATGCGCGCCGTTGACGAAGCTGGATTCGTCACTGGCCAGGAACAATGCGGCCTTCGCCACTTCTTCCGGCTCGCCGATGCGGCCCTGCTGGGCGGCGAGTGCCGCGTCGGAGACGTCGACGCCGAGTTTCCCCAGGTCGGCCACCTCGCGCAGCCCGTGCGGGGTGCGGATGAAGCCGGGACAGACGGCGTTGCAGCGAATGTTGCGGTCGCGGAATTCGACCGCGATGGCGCGGGCGAACATGTGGCAGGCGCCCTTGGTGGTGTCGTAGAGCACCTCGTTCGGCGTCGCCGCCACCGCCGAGATCGACGAGGTGCAGACGATCGAGCCGCCGCCGGCCGCGATCATGCTAGGCAGCACCGCGCGCGTCATCAGGAACATCGAGCGCACGTTGACGGCATGCAGCCAGTCCCATTCCGTGAGCGTCGTCTCCAGGAACGGCTTTATGACGATGGTGCCGGCGTGATTGAACAGCACGGTGACCGGGCCAAGCTTGGCCGTCGCAGCCTTCACCGCGGCTTCGACCTGCGCCTCGTCGGAAACATCGGCGACGAAATGCTCGGCGACATGGCCGCGGGCGCGGATCGCCGCCGCGGTCGCGGCCGCTGCCTCGCCGTTGCGGTCGACGATCGCCACCTTGGCGCCTTCCGCCGCGAAGAGCTCCGAGGCCGCTCCACCCATGCCCGTCGCGCCGCCCGATATGATCGCGACCTTGCCCGCCAGCCTTCCGCCCATTGATTTCTCCGTCTGTTGATGCTTCACGCGTGAACCGGCAACGATGCTAACCCGCGCGTGTCGGATGGCCAAGCTCGCTGGCCGCATCGCCGACTCCAGCGCGACCGCCGAAATCCGGGGCGGCGTCATCATCTCCGCAGCCGTTTCCCCTGCATAGGGCAGACGCAGCAAGCCAAACCAATGTCCAGCGCGATATGAGAAATTCGTTCTTCGGATCGCGGAAAAATAGCAATCGACAAAGGCTACTAACTTTATAGATTAAGGGTGAGACGGAGGCCGACATGTCCTATTACCAAAACACCCAGACAGACCGCAGGGGCCAAACCGTCGGCCAGAGCTGGCGGCCGGCCTATGGCGGGGCCTTCGCCTATCTCGTTTTCACCCTTGCGTTCGTGTTCACCGGGGCAGTCGTTCTGGGCCTCATTCCCTGAGGCGCGGGAACCACGGGGTGGCGGCCTAACGCTTTCAGGCAACCGGAGTTGAGTGAGCCGCGTCGGCGGCGCGTTTTCGCGCGCCCTGTGGTTTTGATATGCGATTCCAAACGTGATGAAGGAGATGGCAATGCCAATCGAGTTCACGCATGTTCCGGGTAAGTCTGCCTATGGCAGCTTCTTCTACGATTTCGCCGAGACCGCGACGAAACTGTCGCTGATCGAGGATGTCGGCTTTCAGAAGATCGTCGTCGACGATCCGGCCGGCCTGCTCACCAATATGGACATAGCCGCGCAGGCGCTGAAGCGCACCGCGTCGCTGGAGGTGGTGCTGACCCACTGGGCTGGCGTGGTCGAGCCGACGGTGGCGGCCAGGCAGCTTGCCGCGCTCGACGCCAGGAGCGGCGGCCGGCTGTCGCTCAGGATGCTGAGCGAGCCGCTCAGCGATGAGGATGCCGAGGCGCGCCCGGTCGGGCACACCGTGGTGTGGCAGCGTATTGACGAATATCTGGTGCTTTTGAAGCGCCTGTGGTCGAACGACAGG
>NZ_RZOI01000925.1:0-2034 GCF_004022645.1 Mesorhizobium sp. M4A.F.Ca.ET.020.02.1.1
CGCCTACGCCATGCTCTATCTCGCCTCGGGGCAAGCCAAATACACCACAGGCCAGACCATCGTCGTCGACGGCGGCTCGACCCTGCCGGAGACCGGCTACGCCGTCGAACGGCACTGGGGGCTCGCATGAGCCGCCGCCTCGAAGGCCGCACGGCCCTGGTCACCGGTGCCGCCACCGGCATGGGCCGCGCCACCGCCGAGTTGTTCGGCCGCCACGGCGCCAAAATTATCGCGTTCGGGCACGGCGGCGATGTGCTGGACGAAGCGGCCAAGGCCAGTGGCGGCATCGCCGTGCGCGGCGACATCACCAGCGCTGCCGACATCGCCCGCGCCATCAATGCCTGCGGCGGCCGCCTCGACATCGTCGTCAACGCCGCCGGCGTCATGATCCTCGACGAGCCGGAAACGCTGAGCGACGAGACCTGGGCAAAAAGCTTTGCCGTCAACGTCACCGGCTCGATGATGGTCTGCCGCGCAGCGCTCCCGCTGCTCAAGGCGCGCGGCGGCGCGATCGTCAACATCGCCTCGGTCGGCGCCTTCAACGCCAGCGCCCAGAATGCTGCCTATTCGGCGAGCAAGGCGGCACTTGTCTCCTACACGCGCTCGCTTGCATTCGCGCACGGTCCCGACGGCATTCGCGCCAACGCCGTCGCGCCAGGCTGGGTGCGCACGCCGATGAGCATCTACGAGATGGAAGTCGCGGCGGCGACCAACGGGTCCAAGCCAGATGAGGAGTTCGCCGCCCTAACCGGCCGCATCGCGCTACGCCGCGTTGCAGAGCCCGAGGAAATCGCCTCCTGCTGCCTGTTCCTGGCGTCCGACGAGGCATCCTTCGTCACCGGCGCTGTGCTGGTGGCGGACGGCGGAGGCCGCGCGCCAACGCAGAACAGGGCAGTTTGACCAACTATCCTGTTTGGAGTCCCTGCGACAATTCAAGGGCATGGCCATAGAGAGGCCATGCTATGAGAGTGGGTAGCTGAAGGGATAGAGCGCAAAGCGGATCCCTGCCTGGAAGAGCGTCGCTCCTGGGTCGGACGTTGTACGTCGGCGAGTCTTCCAGCTGTCTAGGCTGTCGCCAGCGCGATGGCGATCCCTTGGCCGACGCCGATGCACATGGTGGCCAACGCGATAGCGACCGCCGCGTTCGCGCAGTCCCAGCGCCGCCGTGCCGGTAATGCGCGCGCCCGACATGCCGAGCGGATGGCCGAGCACGATCGCCCCACCATTTGGGTTGACGTGGGTGGCGTCCTCGGCAATGCCGAGCTGACGCAGCACGGCGATGTTTTTGAGGCAGTCGGGGCCGCCAAAACTGGCGGACTAAATGGTGGCAGATGTTCGAAGGCAATCCGTCTCGATGGTCAGCGGCTTCTGCATCGATTTTTAGGGATAGTCTCTAGTTCCATAAGATGGATTATGCAACTTTAAGTTGCAGTACGCCAAGCAATCTCAAGTTACAAGGCCGGGCAAAGCCGTTGTTGAGGCAAAAGCGAATTTCTCCGGGCTCCTTGCCGAAGTCGAGGCGGGCGAGGAAATTGCTGTCACCCGACATGGCAAGGTCATCGCACGCATGGTGCCTGACCATCGCCGTGTTGCCGCCGACGCCTTTCGTGATTTTTGGGCGGATGCCGACGAGTTCGATCTGGTTGCACCAGAGGACAAGCCTGCGGAGGATGTGGCCTCGCTGGACGACTAGATCGTGGCGTCGCTCTATCATTTGGACACGAATATTCTCATTGCAGCCATGAAAGGCCGCCCGGAGGTGCGAAAACGGCTGGAGGCCCAGCAAATAAGCGCTATCCGGCTCTCTGCGATCGTAATGGGCGAATTGGGGTTCGGCGCGGAGAAAAGTGCCTATGGTGACCGCAATCGCGCCCGCCTGGCCACCTTGACGCAGCGCCTACCGCTGGTCGGCATCGACCATGACACAATACGGCATTATGCAAAAATCCGTGCCTTCCTTGAGCGTCACGGTACACCTATTGGTGCAAACGACACCTGGATCGCAGCACAGGCTCTCGCCATCAACGCTGTCTT
>NZ_RZOI01000926.1:0-2028 GCF_004022645.1 Mesorhizobium sp. M4A.F.Ca.ET.020.02.1.1
TCCTATTTCTTTCCTGTCCGCCCCGTCTCGAACCTTTATGGCCTTCCGATCCATATTCCGGGGGTAAAGACCCATGACGACTGTAGCATTGTAGTCGCGGCGGCGTCCCGTGCCGCTCTGACCCTGCCGACCGCAGGTTGAATTAAGCCAACCGGAAATAAGGACTACGCGCGATGGACGTCAATGATACGGGCGATCGGCGAATGCCGATCGTCCCGGTCGGTCTAAGCAGGAACTCAGTCCGCCGACAGCTCCGCCGTCCTTGCCAGCGCGCCGCCGAAGCCGTTGAGCGAGATGGAGAAGCTGATCGGCTGCGCCGTGTCGGCGGCGACCGCATTGACCTTCAGGCTGGTGCCGTTCTGGAGCAGCGGCGTGGTGTCGGCGTCAAAGGCAACCGGCCCCAGGCAGCCGACAGCCTGGCAGGTGTTGAACTGCAAGATGCCTTCCAGCTTCTTGTCGTCGATCTCCAGCGTGATGCCCTTGGCCAGCGCCAGGCCGAACGGCAGCGCCAGGGTGCCAGCGGCATCCTCGCCGGTCTTGGTCGACAATTCGATCGCCAGCAGACGCTGGTTGGTCTGCTTGCTGAACTGCTGGTGCGAGAGGCTGCAGGCCCTGGCCGCGCCGTTGACCTGGCAATTGACCACCCAGTCGCCATGGGTCTCCGAGAGCGCCGAGGCCCCGCCCGGCAATTGCGGCTTGGCCGCGTCGGCGGCCGGCGCCACCTTGTCGCCCTTGGTCTGCGCAGCGTTTACCCAAACCGGCACGCCGAGGATGCAGACAGCGCCAACTATCGCCGCGAGATACCTGCTTCTCATAGGGATCCCTTCTTGCCAGGCTCGGCTCCAGCCACTGGCTCGGCCTGGCGCCGGCCGATAGAGCGGCGAAACAACCGCCCCCGTCAAGTGCAATGCCAGGTTGGAGGGCACATTCCTGGCCGATGAACCAATCAATTTGGCGTGGCTGCCCATCGACCATGGCACCGCCGGTCAAATGCCCTATATGGGTGGTAGGTTTAACGCGGGAGCGGATCGATGCGGCAGCTTCGTCCAACGACGGTTCTCATATTGGCAATGCTGGCGACGGCGATGGTGGTGGCCGTGGCTCCGCATGCCTTGGCGCAGGTGATTATCCCAACAAATCGCAATGTTCTGGTCCAGCAGAACGAACTGCTGCAGCTGCAGAACAGGATGCTGCGGCAGCAATTCCAGCAACAGCAGCAGCTGAATCGCGAGCAGGATCGCCAGATCGTGCCGCAGCCTCGACCGCAGGTACCGGTGGTCAAGCCGAGCTGCCAGGTGCTGGGCAATGCGATTTTGACGTCGTGCCGCTGACAAGCCGGCATTTTCGATTTATTTAGCCAACTAACCTGCCGGAAAAATGCACTGTTGCATCGGCGGCGGTTTGGGGTTTTGCGGGATGGCGCCCTCCTTGCTCGGGAAGGGGCGATCCGACTGGGTTTCTGGGAATGGCAGCGACCAAGAAGACAGCCGTGCGCAAGGCAAAGAGGGGCGAACGGATTCGCCAGGTGGCGGCGATACCCTTTCGGCTGGGCCCTGATGGTGGCATCGAGGTGATGCTGGTGACGTCGCGCACGACCAGACGCTTCATCGTGCCCAAGGGCTGGCCGATGAAGGGCAAGAGCGGGCGCAAGGCGGCCATGATCGAGGCGCGGGAAGAAGCCGGCGTCCTCGGCGACATCCTGAAACAGCCGGCCGGCACCTATTCCTACTGGAAACGCCTGGCAAGCCGCTTCGTCCGCGTCGACGTCGTCGTCTACCTGCTGAACGTGACGGAGGAACTGCCCCGCTGGATGGAAGCGGGCACGCGGCAGCGGGCATGGCTTGCCCCGGCCGATGCGGCGCTGCTTATCGACGAGCCGGATCTGTCGACGTTGCTGAGGGACTTGACTGTCCCCCAGACCGAGCCTGCCGACGCGATTTGAGATCAGCTGCTCTCATCCTCGCGCCCGGGAAACGGTCGTACCGGAATACCCGTATAGGCCCACAGCCATTCCCGCGGCAGCGGCCC
>NZ_RZOI01000927.1:0-2024 GCF_004022645.1 Mesorhizobium sp. M4A.F.Ca.ET.020.02.1.1
GTTGAGCGCCATCAGCGCCGCGCAGAGCGCGATGAATTCCCAGCGCGGAATGGGCAAGTTGCTTGCCGATTGCTGCGCCACTGCCTGCTTGTCCACGGCAAGATCCGATTTTCCAAACGAACCTGCGCCGGTTGACCGGCGCATCGATCCGTCTCGTTCCCGGTATCGGGAACCAAAGTGCCGAGGTGGGGGCAGCCCCGGAAGGCAGCGCCGGCGCTCAGGCGCCGGCAGGCGCGTTCAGTCAGGCGGCGCCTTTGACGCTGACGCCCTTTTCGACGAGGAACGTTTGCAGTTCGCCCGCCTGGAACATCTCGCGCACGATGTCGCAACCGCCGACGAACTCGCCCTTGACATAGAGCTGCGGGATAGTCGGCCAGTTGGAATAATCCTTGATGCCCTGGCGCAGCTCGGCCGACGTCAGCACGTTCACGCCTTTGTAGTCGGCCCCGATATAGTCGAGGATCTGAACCACCTGGCCGGAGAAGCCGCACTGCGGAAAGCCGGGCGTGCCCTTCATGAAGAGCACCACGTCGTTGCTCTTCACTTCGCTGTCGATGTAGTCGTTGATACCGCTCATGGATAATCCTTTCACGCCTGTGGGAGCCAGGCTCGAAACATAACCATCAAATAAACCCATAGGTTGACCGAAACAAGGTATTTGCCTTGCTGACGCCGAAATGGCGCAAAAGATGGCCTGACGCTGCACCAAGTCCCCTAGGCTGCCAATCCTCCCGGAGCGTAATGAAAAAGCGCTATCTCGCGACGATCCTGATCGGCGTCCTGCTCGTCGCCCTGGCCGCGGCCCTTTGGCTGAGGCCGCGGGAACGCCCGCCGCTCGTCATCGGCGGACTGCCCGCTCCGTGCCGGGATTTGAGCTTCGAGGCGGTCCCCTATGTCGTCTGCGAGATCGATCTCAACTCTTATGACGTCGGCCTCTTTCATGCCGGCGCTGACGGCAAACCCTACGGGTCGCTGGAGGTGTTCGACAAGGCGATGAAGGGGCTGGGGCGGCCGGTCCTGCTTGCCATGAATGGCGGCATGTACCACGAGGACCTGACGCCGGTCGGCCTGCTTGTCGAGGATGGCAACGAAAAGGCGCCGCTCAACCTTGCGAATGCCGAGGGCAATTTCTTCCTGAAGCCGAACGGCGTGTTCCTGATCGGCAGGGACGGCAAGGCCGCGGTCATGGAAAGCAGCGCCTATGCCGCCGCCAAGCCCGATGCGGTCTTCGCCACGCAGTCGGGCCCGATGCTGGTGATCAATGGCGCGCTGCATCCGCGCTTCGACCAGAATGGAACCTCGCGCTATGTCCGCAACGGGGTTGGCGTGCGCGATGGCGATACCGTCGTGCTGGCGATCTCGCGGTCGGAAGTCAGCCTTGGCAGCTTCGCGCGGCTGTTCCGCGACGCGTTGTCCTGTCCCAATGCGCTGTTCCTCGATGGCGTGGTCTCGGCGCTGTCGGATGGCGACAGGATGATCGTCGGCGGGAAGTATCCCGCGGGTCCCATCATCGCAGTGTCGGCCAAGAGGACGGCGGCGCAGTAGCCTCTTGCGATAGCCTGCGTTGCCGCGTCTGCCAAATCCGTGTCAACAGAATATAGCTATAGCTAAATCTTAAAGCATCCGCTATGCTCGCCGCGATCTGGAGGATGTAGGCATGATCGAGACGAAATCCTTGCTGGGGCGAAAGCTCGATCGAAGGCTGCTTCTGGCCGGCGGCCTCGCGGCTGCCGGCGGCACAGCGGTGGTGGCAAGCGCGGCGCGCGGGCAGACAAGCCATGCCGGTCACGAGATGCCGGCGGTTGCGGCTGCCGAAAACCAGCCGGCGCATTTGTCCGCTCATGGAGCGATGATGACGGTCGGTGAGGTCGACGACACCCGAAATGGCTTCGACCCGGTCAAGCTGGTCAACGAATGGGAGACCGGTACGGTGTCGACGCTGCCGGACGGGCGCACGCTTCGCACCTTCGAAGTCACGGCGGAAGACAAGGAGATCGAGATTGCGCCCGGCATCATGTTCCCAG
>NZ_RZOI01000928.1:0-2009 GCF_004022645.1 Mesorhizobium sp. M4A.F.Ca.ET.020.02.1.1
CTTCAGCTCCATATTGGCTTCGGCCGCCGCGCGCTCGGCATCGTCAAGCGCGCGGCGGCCGAAGCCAATATGGAGCTGAAGCGCCTCGATCCCGCGCTCGGCAAGGCGATCATCGAGGCCGCTCAGGAGGTGATCGACGGCAAGCTCAACGACCATTTCCCGCTGGTGGTGTGGCAGACGGGCTCGGGCACGCAGTCCAACATGAACGCCAATGAGGTGATCTCCAACAGGGCGATCGAGCTGCTCGGCGGCGTCATGGGCTCGAAGAAGCCGGTGCATCCGAACGACCACGTCAATATGAGCCAGTCGTCGAACGACACCTATCCGACGGCCATGCACATCGCCTGCGCCGAGCGCATCGTGCACGATTTGCTGCCGGCGCTGAAGCACCTGCACAAGGCGCTGGAGGCCAAGAGCCAGGCGTTCGCGCATATCATCAAGATCGGCCGCACGCATACGCAGGACGCCACCCCGCTGACGCTGGGCCAGGAATTCTCCGGCTATGCCGCGCAGGTCGCCTCCTCGATCAAGCGCATAGAGATGACGCTGCCCGGCCTGCAGGAGCTGGCGCAGGGCGGCACCGCGGTCGGCACCGGCCTCAACGCGCCGGTCGGCTTCGCCGAAAAGGTGGCGGACCGCATCGCCGCCATCACCGGCATCGCCTTCGTCACCGCGCCGAACAAGTTCGAGGCGCTGGCCGCCCATGATTCCATGGTGTTCTCGCATGGCGCGATCAACGCCGCGGCGGCGGCACTCTTCAAGATCGCCAACGACATCCGCTTCCTCGGCTCCGGCCCGCGCTCCGGCCTCGGCGAGCTCTCGCTGCCGGAAAACGAGCCGGGCTCCTCGATCATGCCCGGCAAGGTCAACCCGACCCAGTGCGAAGCGCTGACGCAGGTCTGCGTGCAGGTGTTCGGCAACAATGCTGCGCTGACCTTCGCCGGCAGTCAGGGCCATTTCGAGCTCAATGTCTACAACCCGCTGATGGCCTATAATTTCCTGCAGTCGGTGCAGCTGCTCGCCGACGCCTCGGTCTCCTTCACCGACAATTGCGTGGTCGGCATCGAGGCGCGCGAGGACAACATCAAGGCAGCGCTCGACCGCTCGCTGATGCTGGTCACGGCGCTGGCGCCGACCATCGGTTACGACAACGCCGCCAAGATCGCCAAGACGGCGCACAAGAAGGGCACGACCTTGCGCGAGGAAGCGCTGGCGACGGGTCTGGTCAGCGAGGCCGACTACGACCGTCTGGTCAGGCCGGAGGATATGACGCATCCGGGGGTAAGCTAGTATCACTGGCGTAACCGGGTGAACAATCCGTCGTCAGATCAGCATCTTTGGTGAACAGTTTGCCTGCTCTATCTGGGGTGTCATTCCAATCCTCCCGGAGAGAGCCCCATGTCCATCAACACTTCCGTCGCCGGTTCCGGCACCACGTCCAACAGTTCTGTCACGATCCTGCTCGGCCGCATCCTGCTGGCCGTCATTTTCCTGCTTTCCGGCTTCGGCAAGCTCACCGCGATTGCTGGCACTGCAGGCTATTTTGGCAGCCTCGGCCTGCCGCTGCCGACCGTGACCGCCGTCCTCGTCGGCCTCATCGAGCTGCTCGGCGGCCTCGCCGTCCTCGTCGGCTTCCAGACCCGCATCGTTGCCTGGGTGCTGGCGATCTTCACGGTTGCCACCGGGCTGGTCGCCCACACCGGTTGGGCCGACCAGATGCAGATGATCCAGTTCCTCAAGAACCTCGCCATCGCCGGCGGCTTCATCGTGCTGGCTTCGTCTGGCGCCGGCGCCTACTCGATCGACGCCAAGCGCGGCTAAGCCTTCCCTCGCAAGCGCAGACCTGGGCGGCGCGGAATTTTCCGCGCCGCTTTTTCGTTGTCGAACTGTGCAGACGCGCCAGGTCTGCGACTCTGCTAGACTGGGGCGCAATCTAGGCTTGGCCAGTGGCCGGCTTTCGCTCTTTGCTCTGACGCAATTCCGGACGGAAAACCGTTACACACTTTTCC
>NZ_RZOI01000929.1:0-2006 GCF_004022645.1 Mesorhizobium sp. M4A.F.Ca.ET.020.02.1.1
GGCCTGTTCTGGCTGCCGGTGGTCTGGATCCAGATCCGCTTGCGCGACATGGCCAAACACGCTGCGGCGGAAGCGACCGCCCTGCCACCAGGCTTCGACCGGCTCTACCGCGTCTGGTTCGCGTTCGGCTTTCCGGCTTTCTTCGCCGTGGTCGCCATCTTCTGGCTGATGCTGACCAAGCCCAGCATCACGCTTCTCGGCCTGAACTAAAGCGCCACTTAGGCGGCGGCCGGCTTGAAGCTCAGCGCCACGCCGTTGATGCAATGGCGCAGACCGGTCGGCGGCGGGCCGTCGTCGAAGACATGGCCGAGATGGCCGCCGCAGCGGCGGCAATGCACCTCGGTGCGGGTCATGCCGAGCGACCGGTCTGCGGTCGTGCCGATGGCCTTGGGAATTTCCTGCCAGAAGCTCGGCCAACCGGTGCCGGAATCGAATTTGGTCTCCGAGGGATAGACCGGCAGGTCGCAGCCGGCGCAGGCGAAGATGCCCTTGCGGTGCTCGTCGAGCAGCGGGCTGGTGCCTGGATATTCGGTGCCTTCCTTGCGCAGCACATTGTAGGCCGCGTCGGACAGGATGGCGCGCCATTCGGCGTCGGTCTTGGTCACTTCGAAGGTCTCGGCGGCGCGGGCATTTGGCGCGCCACCAATGCGCAGCAAGGCAGCCGTGCCGGCTAGGACCGCGGCGGCCGCGGCGCCGCTCAGGAGAAGATCGCGACGGTTCATGGGACAATTCCTCCAATGCCGGTTTGCCAGATTTTCGCGCCGGGCGAAAATCAAAAGCGGTTGACGCCCCCCAACGAAAACTCCGCGCCGGCTCCACTTCACGTGGACGGCGCGGAGCAAGCGATCAGTCGCACGGCCTACAGGAGAGGAGCCGCGCAACCGGGGAAGGCCTTTGCCATGTCTTCGCTGGCAGCGGCGTCTTTGTTACATCTTCGGCAGCAGCACCTTGTCGATGACGTGGATGACGCCGTTGGACTGCCGGACGTCGGCGATCGTGACATTGGCGACATTGCCGTTCTCGTCGGTCACGGTGACCTTGCCCTTGTCGGCCTTGAGCGTCAGTTCGCAGCCGCCGGCGGTCTTGACCTTGTGCGCGCCGCCATCGGCCTTGGCCATCTTGGCGACGTCAGCAGCCATCGCCTTGGCGGCGATGACGTGGCAGGTCAGGATCTTGGTGAGCTTGTCCTTGTTCTCGGGCTTGAGCAGCATCTCGACGGTGCCGGTGGGCAGCGCGGCGAAGGCCTCGTTGGTCGGCGCGAAGACGGTGAACGGGCCGGCGCCCTGCAGCGTGTCGACCAGGCCGGCGGCCTTGACGGCGGCGACCAGCGTGGTGTGGTCCTTCGAATTGACGGCATTCTCGATGATGTTCTTCTTGGCATACATCGGCGCGCCGCCGACCATCGGATTGGCGGCATAGGCGGCGGCACCGAGCGTGGAAAGACCAATAGTACCGGCGAGCAAAAGGGTGGCGAATTTACGCATGATTTCTATCTCCTCTGGATATCGTTGCCCGTCTTTGGGAACACCAGGAGATACGGGGCAGACTTGCGCGAGTTTCGCCCGGCTCTCAAAAATTTTTATCTGACCTTGCGCGGGACGAAATTACGCTGATGAGCGCGCATCCAGAAAGAAACTTTTCTCGTTCTAACCTCATGCAGGATAGATTTCGATTATTCTTTCAGGGAGGGCGCTCAATCCTCGAAGAGACTAGATGCCCTTCAGGTCGCCCGCGGCGACAACCGGCCCGGTCGGCTGGCCGGTCGGCGAGCCGCCGATGGGCTCGACGCTGACGGCGAGCACGGCGCCTTGCGCGAGCTTCTGCTCAACAGCAGGGGTGACGGCCATGTGCGTCGTCTGGCCGGCGGGAATGACGCCCATCGAAACCCGCGCGTTCTTGCCCTCGATCATCCACAGCTCGAAGTCCTTGCCGGCGGCACGCTCGCCGGAGACAAGGGAGAGACCGACATCGCGGCGCGCAGCGTCGTAGACGACGAGGTATTTGAC
>NZ_RZOI01000092.1:0-13280 GCF_004022645.1 Mesorhizobium sp. M4A.F.Ca.ET.020.02.1.1
GGTGACGCCGTTCGGCCGCTGCGGCTGGCGGATGTCGGCCTCAGTGAATTCCTGGGCGAGCGCGTCACGGCCGGCCAGCAGGCGCTGGGCCCGGTATGTCAGGCCATTGGCGTTTTCGAGGAAGCTGCGCAGGCCACCGCCGACACCGAGACCGCTGTCGAAAGCATCGCAGCCGGACAGCGCGATGCCCGACAGGCCGAGACTGGCGGAAGTCAGGAATTTCCTGCGGTTGATCTGAAACTTCGCCATCTCAGGCGCTCCTCTCGGGCGAGTTGTCATCATGCGCCGGCGGGTCGGTGCGGTACCAGCCGGTGACGATCGAACGCAATTCGTTGACCGGGCCGGCGGCAAGGATCATCAGCATGTGGATGATGAAGAAGCCGACGAGCAGCACCATGACGGTGAAATGGATGGTGCGTGCCGTCTGCCTTCCACCGAGCAGGTCGTTGAGGAACGGCAGCATCGCGTTCATGCTGGGCGACATGGCAAGGCCGGTGATGATCATCAGCGGCAAGAGCACGAACAGCACGCCGCCATAGGCCATCTTCTGCAGCGTGTTGTATTCGCGCGTGTGATGGAACTTCAGCTTCGCGTGGTCGACGATATCCCGCGGCAGGCGCCGGAGATCGTCGAAGCGCGGAGCGAGATCGCGGCGGACATGGCCATTGATCAGGCCGGCGACCAGCCAGACGAGCAGGGTGGCGGAGAGCACCCAGGCGAAGAAGAAATGCACGACGCGGGCCGTGCCGAGATCATAGTAGGAGGGGATCGTGGCCCAGGAGGGGAAGGCGCGGGATGTCTCCTGACCGGGCGGCCCCGACCAGCCGAGCACGCCCGTCGTGTCGAAACGCCTGCCGAAGACCTCGGTGTAGCCGCGCGGACCCTGATCGGTGTTCTCGGCGCCGATGGCGAAGACGGTGTTGTTGTAGCCGAAGCCCGATTCCTTGCCGATGTAGAGCTGGGGGCGGGCATTGAAGATCTGCAGGCCGGAAAGCAGCATGAAGAACAACGCGATCGCCCAGAGCCAATGGGTCAGCCGCGTCCAGCGCGACTGGCGGTAAATCAGCGTCATGTCGTTCGATGCGGCTGGCGCATCGGCGGCGGGGTCGCTCCTGGCAACGGTTTCCATCGGCTTTCGTTCTCCCGCAGTTCAGATCTTCGTTCTCCTTCCAATACGTCGCCGGCCCAAGCGATGTTTCATCCGATCACGGATTTATTACGGTGCGCCGAGGCTGACCGCCAGGTTGACCGCCGCCGCGACGATCACCGTGTTGAAGAAGAACGACAGGATCGAATGGATCAGTACCACCTGGCGCATGTACGAAGTCGTGACGGCAGTGTCGGCGGTCTGCGCGGTCATGCCGATGACGGTGGCAAAATAGAGGAAATCCCAGCCCTCGGGCCGCTTGTCGCCGGGGAAGTCGAGACCGCCGACAGGCATCTTCCGCTTGCTGCTGGTGTCGATCTCGTCGCCGTTCATCCAGTAGACATGCGCGTAGTGGAGCGCCGCCATGGCGTGGATGGTGAACCAGCCGAGCGGTATCGACAGGATGGCGAAGCTGAGCTCGAATGGATGCGCGGCCTCCTTCTGGTTGATCAGATGGAACAGTGAAACGGTGGCGACACCGACGATGAAGAGCGTAACTGCAAAGATACCCAGTACAGGGAGGTCGGTAGCGCGCGCGTTCTTGCTGAGATAGTTGCCGGTAAGCCTCGGCATCAAGGCGAGGACCAGAACGATATAGGCGGCAAAGAAGACATTGGCGCCGATCGAATAGGCAAGCGGGATGCGCAGGAGCAACGCTAGCAGCAAAGCGACGATGCCAATGGCCGCTGACAACGCGAACTGCATGTGCGGATGCATTGGCGTTTTGACGGATGTGTCGGCACCCATGGCCCGGCCTCTAAAGGCGTTCGGATCAGTCCGGTGTGACGGATTTCAACGCCCACCGCAAGATGCGGTCGAGCTCGCCAAGAAAGCGCGAGCGATCCTGCGGCGCGAAGGCGGCATTGTAGCCCTTGCTTTCGCCGGTCTCGCGCAGATGCTGCTTCAGGTCGCGCATCGCCACCGCCATGCCGATGGTTTCGGGCGTGAAGGGACGGCCGGTCGGGCCCAGCACATGCGCGCCGAGCGCCACCGTGCGCGCGGCAAGCGGGATATCGGCCGTCACCACGATGTCGTTGGACACGGCATTCTCCACGATCCAGTCATCCGCCGCGTCGGCGCCCTTGGACACCACGACGTTGCGGATCATCGGATCGCGCGAGGGGCGCAGGCCGCCATTGGAGACATAGGTGACCACAATGCCGTGGCGCGCCGCGACCTTCTCGACCTCGGCCTTGACCGGGCAGGCGTCGGCGTCGACATAGATGACGGGTGCGGGCATCGTCCCTCCAAAACGAACATGGGGCCGGCTTTGACCGGCCCCATGGCAGAAATTCTCGAACTTGTCAGGCCGGCAGGGCGCCGGACTTCTTCGCGGTCCAGGTAGCGATGTAGTCCATCAGGCCGGGGTTGAGGCAGTCATAGGGCTCAAGCCCGATCGACTTCAACTGTGCCCGGATGCCATCCATACGGCTTGGATCGACACCGGATTCGATGATCGAGGACACGAAGGCGGTGAAGCCCGGCGGCGACCAGCCGTCTTCCTCGAAACGCTCGGGATGAATGAAGCTCAGGCCCTTGAACGGATGGTCGCGCTCGACCGGTCCATGCATGTGGACGCCGCAGCCGGTGCAGGCATGGCGCTGGATCAGCGCGCTTGGGTCGACCACCTTCAGCTTGTCGCCATTCTCCACGACGGTGACGTCGCCGGTGCCTGCCACGGCCACGACGGAGAATAAAGCGCCCTCAGGCTTCCAGCATTTGGTGCAGCCGCAAGCATGGTTGTGGGCGATCTGGCCCTTGACCTTCACCTTCACCGGCTTGCTGGTGCAGGCGCAGACCAGCGTGCCGCCGGCAAAGCTCGCGCTCTCCTTAGGCAGGCCATTGTCGATTTTCGGATGCAGTTTTTCCGCCATTCCATTCCTCCCATGTTTCACCACAAAGGTCGCCGGCCGGCTGGCCGGCGGCGTGCGGCTTCCTCAGTAAACCACGACACTCCGGATCGACTTGCCCTCGTGCATCAGGTCAAAACCCTTGTTGATGTCCTGAAGCTTCAGCGTATGGGTGATCATCGGGTCGATCTGGATCTTGCCCTCCATGTACCAGTCGACGATCTTCGGCACGTCGGTGCGGCCGCGCGCGCCGCCGAAGGCGGTGCCCATCCAGGTGCGGCCGGTGACCAGCTGGAACGGCCGCGTCGAAATCTCCTGGCCGGCGCCAGCAACGCCGATGATCACCGACTTG
The DNA here is from genome assembly GCF_004022645.1 of Mesorhizobium sp. M4A.F.Ca.ET.020.02.1.1. Lineage (NCBI taxonomy): Bacteria > Pseudomonadati > Pseudomonadota > Alphaproteobacteria > Hyphomicrobiales > Phyllobacteriaceae > Mesorhizobium > Mesorhizobium sp. M4A.F.Ca.ET.020.02.1.1. The sequence continues at coordinate 3,350 of NZ_RZOI01000092.1, forward strand.
CCCCAGCCGCGATGCGAGGCTTCCAGCGCCTGGCGCATCACCTTGGTGTTGCCGGTGCAGTCGAAAGTGTAGTCGGCGCCGCCGATCTGGTCGGCGCCGCGCTTGGTCATGTTGACCAGGTAAGGCACGATGTCGCCGTCGATCTCCTTCGGATTGACGAAATGCGTCATGCCGAACTTCTCGCCCCAAGGCTTCTTGTCGTTGTTGACGTCGACACCGATGATCATGTCGGCGCCGGCGAGCTTCAGGCCCTGGATGACGTTGAGGCCGATGCCGCCGAGGCCGAAGACGACGGCGGTAGCACCCTGCTCGACCTTGGCCGTGTTGATGACGGCGCCGATGCCGGTGGTGACGCCGCAGCCGATGTAGCAGATCTTGTCGAAGGGGGCGTCGGGATTGACCTTGGCGACCGCGATCTCCGGCAGCACGGTGAAGTTGGAGAAGGTCGAGCAGCCCATGTAGTGGAACAGCTTGTCCTTGCCCATCGAGAAGCGCGACGAGCCGTCCGGCATCAAGCCTTGGCCTTGCGTGGCGCGGATGGCGGTGCAGAGGTTGGTCTTGCGCGACAGGCAGGACGGGCACTGCCGGCATTCCGGCGTATAGAGCGGGATGACATGGTCGCCCTTCTTGACCGAGGTCACACCCTTGCCGACGTCAACGACGACGCCGGCGCCCTCATGGCCGAGGATGGCCGGAAACAGGCCTTCGGGATCGGCACCCGACAGCGTGAACTCGTCGGTGTGACAGATGCCGGTCGCCTTGATCTCGACCAGCACTTCACCGTCACGCGGGCCGTCGAGGTCGACCTCCATGATCTCCAGCGGCTTTCCGGCGGCGACAGCGACAGCGGCGCGCGTTTTCATGAGGCAGTTCCTCCCAAGGCAATCGACAAACTTTTGATGAGGCCGGCTTATTGAGCCTGCCCGGCGAGGCGCAATGCCCGCCAGCCCTCCGCAGTGAGCCCAAACAACACTCTACAGAGTTCGGCGGCGGCGGCCAACTTCCCTTGCGACGTTTTTCGGCGCGGTATTCGCAATCTGGGCAGGGCGGATGCGCGCCGCGCCCGGCCACTTGAGCCGTAGGGGGATTGTCCATAGAACTGGTTCCTCGCCGGAGGAAACGACGCCAGCATGTTCAAGAAAATCCTGATCGCCAATCGCGGCGAGATCGCCTGCCGTGTGATCAAGACGGCGCGCAAGATGGGCATCGCTACCGTCGCGGTCTATTCGGATGCCGATCGCGATGCCGTGCATGTCGAGATGGCCGACGAGGCCGTGCATATCGGGCCTTCGCCGGCGGCGCAGAGCTATCTGGTGGCCGAAAAGATCATCGCTGCCTGCAAGGAGACCGGCGCCGAAGCCGTGCATCCCGGCTACGGGTTCCTGTCGGAACGCGCCTCCTTCTGCGAGGCGCTGGAGACGGAGGGCATCGTCTTCATCGGCCCCAAGCCCAAGGCCATCAGGGCAATGGGCGACAAGATCGAATCGAAGAAGTTCGCCAGCAAGGCCAAGGTCTCGACCGTGCCGGGCTGGCTGGGTGTCATCGAGGATGCCGACCATGCCGAGAAGATCGCCGGCGAGATCGGCTATCCGGTGATGATCAAGGCCTCGGCCGGCGGCGGCGGCAAGGGCATGCGCATCGCCTGGAACAAGGCCGAGGTGCGCGACGGCTTCGACAGGGCGCGCTCGGAAGCGAAAAGCTCGTTCGGCGACGACCGCGTCTTCATCGAGAAGTTCGTCGTCGATCCGCGCCATATCGAAATCCAGGTGCTGGCCGACGCGCATGGCAACGCGCTCTATCTCGGCGAACGCGAATGCTCGATCCAGCGCCGCAACCAGAAGGTGGTCGAGGAGGCGCCGTCGCCGTTCCTCGACGCCAAAACCCGCAAGGCGATGGGCGAGCAGGCAGTGGCCCTGGCCAGGGCCGTCGACTACCAGAGCGCCGGCACGGTGGAATTCATCGTCGACAGCGAGAAAAACTTCTATTTCCTTGAAATGAACACGCGATTGCAGGTCGAGCACCCGGTGACCGAACTCGTCACCGGCATCGACCTGGTCGAGCAGATGATCCGTGTCGCCGGCGGCGAGAAGCTCGCGATCAAACAGGGCGATGTGAAGCTCAACGGCTGGGCGGTGGAAAGCCGCCTCTATGCCGAAGACCCGTACCGCAATTTCCTGCCTTCCATCGGCCGGCTGACACGCTACCGGCCGCCGGAGGAGGGGACGTTCGGCGATATCGTCATCCGCAACGATGCCGGGGTCACCGAGGGCTCCGAGATCTCGATGTTCTACGATCCGATGGTAGCCAAGCTTTGCACCTGGGCGCCGACGCGGCGCGAGGCGATCGACGCCATGTCGGAGGCGCTCGACAGTTTCGTCGTCGACGGCATCGAGCACAACATTCCGTTCCTGGCGGCGCTGATGCAGCATCCGCGCTGGCGCGAGGGGCGGCTGTCGACCGGCTTCATCGCCGAGGAATATCCGCACGGATTCGCGCCGATCACGCCGAACGACGAAGAAAAGGCGGTGCTGGCGGCGGTCGCCACGGCGATGGAGCTGCTGCGCCGCGACCGGCTCGACCGGCTGAGCGGACGGCTGGCGCCGCATTCGGGCATCCTCAAGCGGGACTGGGTGGTCAAGATCGGCGCCGACTACCTTTCGGCCGCCATCCTCGAAGGCATGGTCTCGATCCCGATGGAAGTCGATCTGTCGATCGATGGCGGCAAACCGCTGACGGTAGCGTCCGACTGGCGGCCGGGCGATCTCATCTGGCGCGGCACGGTCGGCGGCAACGCGGTCGCGGCACAGGTCCGGCCGGCGCTGAACGGCTTGCGCATCGCCTGGAAAGGCATGTCGGTGACGGCCCAGGCCATGCTGCCGCGTATCGCCGAACTCGAAAGGCTGATGCCGGAAAAGCTGCCGCCGGACACGTCGAAGATGCTGCTTTGCCCGATGCCGGGCCTGGTCGTGTCGATCGCAGTCGCCGAGGGCCAGGAGGTCAAGGCCGGCGAGACGCTGGCCGTGGTCGAGGCGATGAAGATGGAGAACGTGCTGCGCGCCGAACGCGACCTCACCGTGTCCAGGCTCAACGCCAAGCCCGGCGACAGTCTCGCGGTCGACGCGGTGATCATGGAATTCGCCTGACCTGTGCACAGGAGATCCCTGGACTCGCATCCCGCGCTCCCGGACAATACATCTGCACCGATTGTTGAGTCCCTTCGAGCGACGCGAGCCCCATGGCGGATGAACGACTTCCACGCGACCCGTTGCTGCGCGAAGCAGCGGTAAAGGACGCGCGTCCGGAAACGCCGGCGCGGCCGTTCATCCATCTGCGCGTGCACTCGGCCTATTCGCTGCTCGAAGGTGCCCTGCAACTCGGCGCCATCGTCGGCCATGCGGTCAAGGACGAGTGCCCGGCGATCGCCGTCACCGACACCAACAATCTGTTCGGGGCGCTGGAGTTCGCGCAGAAGGCGGTGAAGGACGGCATCCAGCCGATCATCGGCTGCCAGATCGATCTCGCCTTTTCCGGCGAAGCGGGCGATGCCCAGCGCGACCGCCGCCGCCAGGGGCCGGAGATGCACCCGATCGTGCTGATCGCCGCCACCGAGGCCGGCTACGCCAATCTGGTCAGGCTGATCAGTCGGGTCTACCTGGAAACGCCGCCCGGCGAGCCGGTGCACCTGACCAGCGCGATGCTCGAGGGACAATCCGACGGCTTGATCTGCCTGACCGGCGGTCCGCGCGGCCCGATCGGCCGCGCCCTGAAGGAGGACCGTCGCGACCTCGCCGAGCAGCGGCTGCTGACGCTGAAGGCGATGTTCGGCGACCGGCTCTACGTCGAGCTGGAGCGGGTCCAGGGCTACGACCGCATGATCGAGAAATCGACGGTCGACCTTGCCTACAGCCACGATCTGCCGCTGGTCGCCACCAACGAGGCGTTCTTCTCCAAGCGCGACGACTATGAGGCGCATGACGCGCTGGTCGCCATCGCCGAGGGTTCGGTGGTCGCCGCCGACAATCGCCGACGGCTCTCGCCGGACAATTTTTTGCGCAGCCAGGCGGAGATGGCCAAGCTGTTCTCCGACCTGCCGGAAGCGATCGACAACACGGTCGAGATCGCGCTGCGCTGTTCCTATTATCCGAAGAACCGCAGCCCGATCCTGCCGCGCTTCACCGGCGGCGATATCGCCGACAAGGATGCGGCGGAGAAGGCGGAGGCGGCCGAGCTCGCCCGCCAGGCGCGCGAGGGGCTGGAGGCGAGGCTAGCCGCGCACGGACCGACGCCGGGCTATACGGTCGAGCAATATCGCGAGCGGCTCGATTTCGAGCTCGGCATCATCGAGAAGATGAAATTCCCGGGCTACTTCCTGATCGTTGCCGACTTCATCAAATGGGCGAAGTCGCAAGGCATTCCGGTCGGGCCGGGACGCGGTTCGGGCGCCGGATCGCTGGTCGCCTATTCGACGACCATCACCGACATCGACCCGCTGCGTTTCTCGCTGCTGTTCGAGCGCTTCCTCAATCCCGATCGCGTATCGATGCCGGACTTCGACATCGACTTCTGCCAGGATCGTCGCGAGGAGGTGATCCGCTACGTCCAGCAGAAATACGGCCGCGACCAGGTCGGGCAGATCATCACCTTCGGTACGCTGCAGGCGCGCGCCGTGCTGCGCGACGTCGGCCGCGTGCTGCAGATGCCTTATGGCCAGGTCGACAAGCTGTCCAAGATGGTGCCGCAGAATCCGGCCAATCCGGTCAAGCTGGCGGACGCCATCGCCAACGAGCCGCGCTTCGCCGAAGAGGCGGAGAAGGAGCCGATCGTGCAGACGCTGCTCGATACCGCGCAGAAGCTCGAAGGCCTCTATCGTCACGCCTCGACGCATGCCGCCGGCATCGTCATCGGCGACAGGCCTTTGTCGGAACTGGTGCCGATGTACCGCGATCCGCGCTCCGACATGCCGGTCACCCAGTTCAACATGAAATATGTCGAGCAGGCGGGGCTCGTAAAATTCGACTTCCTCGGCTTGAAGACGCTGACGGTGCTGGAGACGGCGGTCAAGCTGATCCGCCGGCGCGGCGTCGACATTGACCTCGCGACGATTCCGCTCGACGACAAGGACACCTACGCGATGCTGTCGCGCGGCGAGGTGGTCGGCGTGTTCCAGGTTGAAAGCGCCGGCATGCGCAAGGCGCTGATCGGCATGCGACCGGACTGCATCGAGGACATCATCGCGCTGGTGGCGCTCTATCGCCCAGGCCCGATGGAGAACATCCCGACCTACAACGCCAGAAAGCATGGCGAGGAGGAGATGGCCTCGATCCATCCCAAGATCGACCATCTGGTGAAGGAGACGCAAGGCGTCATCGTCTACCAGGAACAGGTGATGCAGATCGCGCAGGAGCTTTCCGGCTATTCGCTCGGCGAAGCCGACCTTCTGCGCCGCGCCATGGGCAAGAAGATCCGCGCCGAGATGGACAAGCAGCGCGAGCGCTTCGTCACGGGCGCGGTCGAGCGCGGCGTCGGCAAGCCGCAGGCCGACTTCATCTTCGATCTTTTGGCGAAGTTCGCCGACTACGGCTTCAACAAGTCGCACGCGGCGGCCTACGCGGTCGTCTCCTACCAGACTGCCTACCTCAAGGCGCACTATCCGGTGGAGTTCCTCGCGGCGTCGATGACGCTCGACATGGGCAACACCGACAAACTGGCCGATTTCCGCCAGGATGCGCTGCGCCTCGGCATCGAGGTGGTGGCGCCGTCGGTGATGTCGAGCTTCCGCCCCTTCGAGGTCGGCCAGAACAAGATTTTCTATTCGCTGGCCGCGCTCAAAGGCGTCGGCGACGCGGCGGTCGAGCATATCGTCGCCATGCGCGGCGAAAAGCCGTTCAAGAGCCTCGCCGACTTCTGCGAAAGGGTCGATCCGAAGATCGTCGGCAAGCGCGTCTTCGAAAGCCTCATCATGGCCGGCGCGCTGGACTGCTTCGGGCATGACCGCGCTGCGATGATGGCCGGGGTCGAGCGGATGATGGGGCTGGCCTCGCTGGCGCAGCAGAACGCCGTCTCCGGCCAGGCGGATATTTTCGGCGCCTCGCTCGGCGCGCAGTCGCAGGCGCTCAACCTGCCGGCGACCGAACCTTGGCTGGCCGCTGACCGGCTGCATCGCGAGTTCCAGGTGGTCGGCTTCTATCTCTCGGCGCACCCGCTCGACGAGTACAAGGCGGCGCTGCAGAAGATGCGGGTGCAGAACTGGGCGGAGTTCTCGGCCGCGGTCAAGCGCGGTGCTGCCGCCGGTCGCCTCGCCGGCACCGTCACCACCAAGCAGGAGCGCAAGACCCGCACCGGCAACAAGATGGGCGTCGTGCAGTTCTCCGACACGACCGGACAGTACGAGGCGGTGCTGTTCTCCGAAGGCCTGGCGCAATTTCGCGATATGCTGGAGCCCGGCCGCTCGGTGGTGATCACTGTTTCGGCCGAAGACAGGCCGGAGGGCATCAATCTGCGAATCCAGACGGTGCAGTCGCTGGAAGATGAGGCAAGCCGCATCCAGAAGGCGCTGCGCATCTTCCTGCGCGACGCGGCGCCGATCAACATTCTCGCCAACCAGCTCGCCGTGAAGGGCGAGGGACAGGTGAGCTTCGTGCTGATCAAGGATGCCGGCCAGGGCGAGGTTGAGATCGAGCTGCCCAACCGCTACCGGATTTCGCCGCAGATCGCGTCGGCGATGCGCGCCGTGCCCGGCGTGGTCGAAGTGGAGCTTGTTTAGAGCCCGTTCCTTGTGATTTGCTGGCGATCCGAGGGGCGCCATGGATCCGCGAACAGCCGCTTTCGAACTGATACGGATGGTCAACCAATACCAGGTGTCGCAAGCGATCTCGGTCGCGGCGATGCTGGGCATCGCCGACCACATCAAGGACGGCGAGCGCTCGGCGGCTGAGCTGGCCAGCCTGACAGACACACATCCGCGCGCACTCTACCGCCTGTTGCGCGCGCTGGCGGCGGTGGGCGTCTTCCACGAAGGCGAGGACGGACGGTTCTCGCTGACGCCGCTCGGCGGCGCCTTGCGCTCGGACGCCGAGCATTCGGCAACCCCTTGGGCGTCATTTGTCGGCCGGCCCTACTACCGGCAGGCGTGGAGCGATCTGCTCTACAGCATCCGGACCGGCAAGAACGCGTTCCGCCACGCCCACGGCAAGGGGGTCTGGGAGTACCGGATCGAGCATCCCGAGGAGTCGGTGATTTTCGATCGCGCGATGGCGGCGAACTCGCGCGGCGTGGCGGCGGCCATCCTGGCGGCATATGATTTTTCGCGCTTTCCGGTGATCATGGATGTCGGTGGTGGCAGGGGCACGCTCCTTGCCGAAGTCCTCGCCGCCAGTCCCGGCAGCCGCGGCATCCTATTCGACCAGCCGCATGTGGTCGCGGCGGCCGGCCCGGTGATGGACGAGAAGGGTGTCGCCGATCGCTGCGACATCGTCGGCGGAGATTTCCTCGCCGCGCTGCCCGAGGGAGCAGACGCGCTGCTGCTGAAATGGATCGTGCATGATTGGGACGACGAGACCAATCTCGCCATACTGAGGAACTGCCGCAAGGCTCTTCAGCCGGACGGCAGGTTGCTGGTGCTCGAGGCCGTGCTCGCGCCGCCAAACGAAGGGGCGCGCGCCAAATTCGCCGACCTCAACATGCTGGTGGCGCCGGATGGCCAGGAGCGGACAGCCGACGAATACAGGCTGCTCCTGGCAAGGGCCGAGTTTGAGGTGACGGAGATCATCGAGGCCGGGCAGCACATTAGCATCGTCGAGGCGAGGCCGGCGTGATCGGCAAGTAGGCCGCCCGCCGATGCCGTCGAACCGTGAGGAACGAACCTTTCCTATGACGCCGCAATCTCTGCCGGTTCTGGCGCTTTGCGCTGCAGATTGAGTAGATTGCCGAGTAGGATCAGCAGCGCGCCGCCAGCGGTGAAGGCATCGATCTGCTCGTGGTAGAGCAGCCAGCCGATCAACGCTGACAACGGCACGCGCAAAAAATCCATCGGTGAGATGACAGTGGCGTCAGCGTAGGCAAGCGCGCGGGCCATGCAGAAATGCGACGACATGCCGGTGAAGGCGATCACCACGATCCATGGCCAGAGCTCGAGCGACGGGGTGCGCCATTCGTAGAGCGCCGGAGCCAGGCCGAGCACGGACTGGATGATGAGCATCCAGAAGATGATGCTGACGACGCTGTCGGTGCGTGTCAGCGACTTGACCAACACCACCGAGGTACCGAAGCAAACCGCTGCGCCCAGCACGATGAGCTCTCCCACGTTCATGGAACCGAGGCCCGGACGCACGATGATCACCACCCCGACCAGCCCCAGAACGATCGCCGCCAGCCTTGGCCGCGAGAGCCTCTCGCCAAGGAAGCTGACCGCCAGCAAGGCCGTCCAGATCGGCGTCGTGAACTCGATCGAGATCAGCACGGCAAGCGGTATCAGCGTCAGCGCGTAAAGCCAGGCGGCCTGACCGGAATAGTGGACGACATTGCGGGCAAGATGGGCGAGCGGACGCTCGGTGCGCATCGCCGCGAAGCCGCCGCTCATCATCACCAGCGGCAGCAGGATGAGGAAGCCGATGACCGAGCGCAGCTCCAGCACCTGGAAGACGTTGAGCTCCGCCGTCGTGGCGCGGCCGGCGACCGACATCGCCAGGAACGAGGCGATCGACAGCGCCATCCAGAACGCGGCCTTGGGGATCGAGGGAGCGGGTGCCATGCGCGCTATGTCGCAAGCCGGACCTTCGAGGGCAACCGCTAGTCGGCGCATTCGACTGGGCCAGCCGATGCGGCGTTAAAAAACAGTCACGTTGAAGGCGGAACCTGGGGTCGCCGCAGGCGTTCGAGTCCCTGTATCCGCGCTTAGGCATTTCCGATTCTACCGGGGGAGACCTTCGATGAAATCAATGCTGCTGCTTCTGCTCGCGGGCGGCCTGACCGCCGTGAGCCCCGCGCATGCCGACGATGCAGATTTCCTGCGCTCGTTCCAGGGCAGTTTCGCCGGCAACGGCACCGTCAAGGTGACCACCAACGCGCCGACGGTGAACGTCTCCTGCACCTTCAATTCCGGCGCGACGTCGACTTCGCTGTCGCTCGACGGCAATTGCCGAGGTCTCGTGCTGGTGACGCGGGCGATCAGCGCGGATTTGAAATCCAACGGCAAGGGCTATACCGGCGTTTATGTCGGCTCCCGTACCGGGCCGGCGCAGTTGAATGGCAAGCGGTCGGGCAATGCGCTCAGCCTCGCAATCCGATGGGCCAAAGAGGTGAATGGCGACCGGACGGCGCGGCTAACCGTCGAGAAGACCAGCGGGGACGGCATGCGGCTCACCGTGACAGACGCCGATCCGAAAACCGGCAAGACGGTGGTGACAAGCCGGATCGATCTCAAACGCACGTGAGTGGCGGAAGCCGAATTCGATCACTCCTCGATCGGCTCCGGCGGATTGGCGCCGCGGCCCCTGCCGAACGTATAGCCGGTTTCCACGGCCTTCTTGCCGAACTTGTCGCGCAATGAATCGATGGCGCCTTCGGCCAGCGCGCGCTTGCGCGACTGCACATCAACCAGATCGGGCGGATCGGCCTTCCCGTCGTCGGAGAGATCGCTGACGCCGATCCCGAGCAGGCGGTATTTCGTCCCGTCGGCCTCCCGGCGCAGCAGGTCGAGGCCGGTCTGGAAAATCCGGTCGGCCAGACGGGTGGGGTCGCCAAGCTGGCGGTTGCGCGTGCGGAGCTTGAAATCCTGCGTCTTCAGCTTCAGCACGACGGTGCGTCCGGCAATGCCCGACTTCTTCAGCCGAGCCGAGACCTTTTCCGACAGAGCCCGTAGCACGGGGACCAGTTCGGCCATGGTGCCGATGTCAGCGTCGAAGGTCGTTTCGGCCGACACGCTCTTGGCGTC
>NZ_RZOI01000930.1:0-2003 GCF_004022645.1 Mesorhizobium sp. M4A.F.Ca.ET.020.02.1.1
CACCCCGGCCTTTATCCGAAGGTGATCGTGCATGGGCACACACCGGTGCCGGAGGCCGAAGTCATGGCCAACCGCGTCAATGTCGACACGCTCGCCTGGCATTCGGGAACGCTCAGCGCGCTCGTTGTCGACGGCGCGGAAAAGCGCATCCTGACGGTCGAAGGGCGGCCGTTCCAGTCATGATCCCGACTATGGGATCAGCTTTCCGTTTGTCGGGAAGGACCAGGCTTCAGCGAAGGGCGGCGGTGACGCCGTAGCCGTCGACGGCCTGATGATTGTTGGCGGCGTCGGCCGAATAGATGCCGAGGCCGCACAGGACGATGGCAGACAGCATAACAAAGGACAAAAGCGCTGCTTTCACGGACGTCATCTCTGGTTGAGCTTCCTGCATCTGTGCACGACCCGGTTACCAATGCGTTGAAACGATAAAATGCGTCTCAATGTTTCGACGATCTCGCGTTTCTAAGCAGATTCCGTATCGCCGGTGTGTCGCGCGGATCACACAGAAGGTTCATCGCGGTTGCACCGGCGATACAAAGCGCGCGCCTTCTAGGATGGCGCGCGGCCACAAACCAAGGATGAAAAGGGTTTTCCCCAGCCGGAACTGCCGTGGCGTGCCAATAATGTCACGCCGCCCCAGGTCGGTGTGCGCCAAAGTGGGAGATTCAGGTCAGGCCGAGCCGAAAACTATGGCTTTTGAGAACCGGAGCGGAGCGTACTTGAAGTACGTGAGCACCAGAAGCGCAGGAAGCCATTGTTTGCAGGCTGCCTCACCTGAATATCGACACGCTTCAGATGGTCGCCACCCAGGCGCGGGCAATGGCCAGACCGGCGGCGTCGGCATCGGAACCATTGCGGGTGATTTCGCCGTCGAGCCGATCGTTCCAGTCGGGATGGCGCTCGGCGATGAGGGAGGCGAAGGATGTGCTCCAGTCGCGCACCATCGGCGTATCCGCCTCGAAATGGAACTGGAAGCCGTAAACGGCGCGGCCAAGGCGGAAGGCCTGGTTCTCGGCGACGGCGCTGCCTGCCAGCCGCACGGCATTCTGCGGCAGCGCGAAGGTGTCGTCGTGCCATTCGAAGATCGGGAAATTCTCCGGCAAGGCTGCCAGCACCGGATCGGTCTTGGCCGCCGGCGTCAGTGACACCTGGTGCCAGCCGAACTCGGTGGCACCGCCGATCTGGTTCTCGCCGCCGAAGGCCCGCGCCAGCAACTGGCTGCCGAGGCAGATGCCGAGCACCGAGCGGTCCCTGTCGGCGAAGTCGCGGGTCAGATCGAGCAATTCGGGGAAATAGGGGCAAAGCTCGTCATCGAGCGCGTTCTGGGCGCCGCCCAGCACGACTATGGCGTCATGCTCGCCGCTGTGCTCGGGCAGGGCCTCGCCACGATAGGGCTTGCGCAGATCGATATCGGCGCCAGCCTCGACCAGTGCGGCGCCGATCTGGCCAAGGCCCTCATTGTCGAAATTCTGAACGACCAGGACGCGCATCGAAACCCTGCTGACATGATATTGATCCCGCGAGCGATATCATGGCGCCCGCATCGCAGCCAAGAAGGAACGCCTATGCCACTGCAGAACCGGGTCGATCCGTTCGGCGCAATCCACGCGGTGCCCGAACGCGGCCTGTTCACCGGCAATCGCGGCATCATCCACGACCCCGAGACGAAGACGCTGTTGAGGAAGCGCTGGGCGCTTCAGGCCTGGATCATCTGCGTGTGCCAATTTCGCAATGTGCGACGCGAGCCGATGGGCCGCAACAGGCAGGGCGGCAAGGCGGGCTGGACCGAGCTGTTCTTCCTCGACGAGGTGACGGCGCTTGCCGCCGGCCACCGGCCCTGCTTCTTCTGCCGGCGCGAACGGGCGAGCGACTTCGTCCGCCGCTTCGGCGGGGCGTTCGGCATCGCCGAGCCGCGCGCGCCGATGCTCGACAAGCGGCTGCACAGGGAGCGGCTGGCGGCTGGCGGCCAGCCGCCGGCGGTCAAGCCGGAAGCGCTGGCCGCC
>NZ_RZOI01000931.1:0-2003 GCF_004022645.1 Mesorhizobium sp. M4A.F.Ca.ET.020.02.1.1
TGCCGAGCGATCTGGTTGCCGGCGAAGCCGACGAGCTGGCTGGGCTCCCGCAAGGGTGCGTCAAACAGGCGGAAGGGCATGGGGACTCAGAGCTTTATGGACACGGGTCAGCTTATAGCGCCGCCTTGATCGTTTCGGCAAACCGGCGGATCTCGGAATTACTGTAGGGTTCGCGCAGGCCATGTCCCCAGACCGGCCCCGGCCATGCCGGATCGCCTTCCGAGCGCGCGATGACGTGGATGTGCAGCTGCCGCACGATGTTGCCCAGCGCGCCGGTATTGATCTTGGTGCAGCCTGTCGCCTTCTTCAGCGCTTGCGCCACCATGTTGGTCTCGAAGGTCAGCATCGCCTGGTCGAGCGGCGTCAGGTCATGGATTTCCTCCACGCCCGGCCGCTGCGGCACCAGGATGAGCCATGGCCAGCGGCAGTCGTTCATCAGCCTGAGTTCGCACAGGCCGAGCCACATCAGCTGCTCGCTGTCCGCCTCCAGCCTGGCGTCGAGCGTGAATCCGGCCTTGAGGCCCGGCAGCATTGGCGTTTCCCTCACTTTTTTGGACTTTGCACCGTCTTTTTGACCGATGAACGCTAGAGCGGCTGCAGAGGGGCTGCAAGCGAATCATTGGCCGGTATTGCGGATTTGAAGACGCGCCCGCCAGTACGCCGCGCACGACCGGCGCCGCCGATTCCGCTCCGCCCTTGCATTTCATCGTCGAATTGCCGATATGGAGGCCGGGAGGTTGGTGGTGGACGATCCACTCGCCAACCGGGTCAGGTCCGGAAGGAAGCAGCCCTAACGAGCCCGGAACGGGTCATTGTTCCAGCCTCCCACCTCTTCGCCTTTCTTTCGCGACATTGACGGCGTCAAGCCGTGCGGGCGAAACTATGCGCAGGAAACGGCCGCCTTCCGTCGCGGTCCTGGGAGCTTTGACGGCGAATGAGCGAAGCCGGAAATTCGGGGGCGGAAAGCCTGGGGACAGGCAAGGCTGGCGCCTATCGCGTTCTGGCGCGCAAATACCGCCCTTCGAATTTCTCCGAGCTGATCGGCCAGGAACCGATGGTCCGCACGTTGACCAATGCCTTCGCCTCCGGCCGCATCGCCCAGGCCTGGATGCTGACCGGCGTCCGAGGTGTCGGCAAGACGACCACGGCCCGCATCCTGGCCCGGGCGCTGAACTACAAGACCGCCACCGTCGACCAGCCTTCGGTCGATCTTTCCATCCCCGGCGAGCATTGCCAGGCGATCATGGAAGGACGTCATGTCGATGTCATCGAGATGGACGCCGCCTCGCACACCGGCATCGACGACATCCGCGACATCATCGAGCGCGTGCGCTACGCGCCGGTCTCGGCCCGCTACAAGGTCTACATCATCGACGAAGTGCACATGCTCTCCACCCAGGCCTTCAACGGCCTGCTGAAGACGCTCGAAGAGCCGCCACCGCACGTCAAATTCATCTTCGCGACCACCGAGATCCGCAAGGTGCCGATCACAGTCCTGTCGCGCTGCCAGCGCTTCGACCTGAGACGCATCGATGCCGGCGCCCTGGTCGCGCACCTGTCAGCGATCTCCGCCAAGGAAGGCATTTCGGTCGACGACGACGCGCTGGCGATGATCGCGCGCGCCGCCGAAGGCTCGGCGCGCGATTCACTCTCCATCCTCGACCAGGCGATCGCCCATGGCAGCGGCGCGGTCAGCGCCGAGGCGGTGCGCGCCATGCTCGGCCTCGCCGACCGCGCCCGCATCGTCGACCTGTTCGAGCATGTCATGAAGGGCGACGTCGCGGCGGCATTGGCCGAATTCCGCGCCCAGTACGACACCGGCGCCGATCCGGCCGCGGTGCTGACCGACCTTGCCGAATTCAATCATCTCGTCACCAGGCTGCGCTTCGTGCCGACGGCCGCCGACGATGCTTCGCTGTCGGAGGATGAACGCCGGCGCGGCGGCGATTTCGCCAGGACGCTGTCGGTGCGCGGGCTGTCCAGGACATGGCGGATGCCGCTGA
>NZ_RZOI01000932.1:0-2002 GCF_004022645.1 Mesorhizobium sp. M4A.F.Ca.ET.020.02.1.1
GCTCGTCTCGATCCTGATCAATCAGCTGTTCGGCGCCGCAGCCCCTGCCTGGGGCAACATTCCGGCCTTCTCCGAGATGCTGCCGATCATCGGCCTCTATGCGATCTTCAGCGGCCCGCTCGGCGAGGAGCCCGGCTGGCGCGGCGTTGCCACGCCACGTCTGCTCGCCGGCCATTCCGCTCTTGCCGGCAGCCTGATCCTCGGCGTGATCTGGGCCATCTGGCACTTCCCGCTCGGCCTGGTCGGCGACCTCAGCCTCTACGGCACGATCAACGTCGTGCTGGCCGGGATCGTCTTCACCTGGCTTTACCAGAACACCGGCAGCGTGCTTCTCGCCTTCCTGATGCATGTCACGCACCAGAACAGCGTGCGCTTCCTCGGCAAGGTGTTCGTTGATGGCGACTACGTGCAGCAGCAGTGGATCGGCGTGGCGATCTGGGCGGTCATCGCGGTGGCGATCGTCGCCTATTACGGCACCGAGAGCTTCGTGCGCCGACCCCAGGCACAGCTTTCCGTCGCCGCTGCCTGAGGCAGATAAGCAAACAAGCGCGGCGCCCCTCCCCGGGGTGCCGCGTTTTGCTTCAGTGCGGAAACTCCAGTCCCATCTCTCGGTAGCGCTCGGGGTCGTCGCCCCAGTTCTCGCGCACCTTGACGAACAGGAAGAGGTGCACCTTCTGCTCGAGTATGGCTGCGATCTCCATGCGCGCCGCCTGGCCGATGGCGCGGATGGTCTCGCCCTTGTGGCCGAGCACGATCTTCTTCTGGCTGTCGCGCTCGACATAGATGACCTGCTCGATGCGCACCGAGCCGTCCTTCTTCTCCTCCCATTTCTCGGTCTCGATGTGGGAGGAATAGGGGAGTTCCTGGTGCAGTCGCAGGTAAAGCTTCTCGCGGGTGATCTCGGCCGCGAGCTGGCGCATCGGCAGGTCGGAGATCTGGTCTTCCGGATAGTACCAGGGGCCAGCCGGCAAGGTTTCCGCGAGATAGTCCAGCAAGTCCTTGCAGCCGGAGCCGGTCAACGCGGAAACCATGAAAGTTCGCTTGAACGGCACGCGCTCATTCGCCGTCGCCGCAAGTGCCAAAAGCGTCTCCGGCTTGACACGGTCGACCTTGTTGAGGACCAGAAGCATCGGCTGCCGCACGTCCTTCAGCCGGTCGAGGATGGCGTCCGCGTCGCCCCTGATGCCGCGCTCGGCATCGATCAGAAGCACGACGATATCGGCGTCCTTGGCACCGCCCCAGGCGGTCGTCACCATCGCCGTGTCAAGCCGTCGCTTCGGCTTGAAGATGCCGGGCGTGTCGACGAAGACGATCTGGGCGTTCGCATGCGTGGCGATGCCGCGCACGATGGCGCGGGTGGTCTGCACCTTATGGGTGACGATAGACACCTTGGCGCCGACCAGTTGGTTGACCAGCGTCGACTTGCCGGCATTGGGGGCGCCGATCAGTGCAACGAAGCCGGAGTGCGTCGCGGGGCCCTCGCCCGCCGGTGCCGCGTGTTCGCTCATGCCGCGCTTCCTTCATTCAGCCAGACACCCTCGCGCAGCAGCAGCGCCGCAGCCGCCGCCTGCTCGGCCTCGCGCTTGGAGCGGCCGCTGCCGATGGCCGGAGCGAACTGGCCGACCTTGACGCTGACGGTGAACAGCGGATCGTGGTCCGGGCCCTCGCGGCCGTCGATGCGATAGGCCGGCGCGGCGCCCGCTGCTGCCTGGTGCGCCCATTCCTGCAACTCGGTCTTGGCGTCGCGACGGGCAGCGCCGATGGCCTGCGAGCGCGGCTGCCAGTAGCGGTGGATGAAGGCGCGGGCCGCATCCAGGCCGCCGTCGAGATAGAGCACGGCGATCAGCGATTCCAGCGCGTCGGCGCGCAGGTTGACGCGCTTGCGTCCATCGAGACCGCGCACGTCCGAGCCGGCGCGGATCAGGTCCGGCAGGCCGATCTCCTCGGCGATCTCGGACAGCGCCTCTGCATTGACCAGGGCGTTCAGCCGCAGCGACAGCTC
>NZ_RZOI01000933.1:0-1997 GCF_004022645.1 Mesorhizobium sp. M4A.F.Ca.ET.020.02.1.1
GTGTATAAATAGCCCTCCATGAAATTTTCTCGGCTTTTTTCATCTTAAAAGGGCATTGATGAGCGCTTTCGGATCACAGTCCATGGCGGCGCCGCTGCGGCGCGTGCTGATGCGGTCGGCAGCCAACGCCATGCGCGACGCCGACAGGGCTGCCTGGCACTATGGCCCCGGCTTCAACCCGGCGAAAGCAGCCTCGCAGCACGTGGCCCTTGCTGAACTGGTGGCGGCTTCCGGCGCCGAAATCGAATGGATAGAGGACACGGACGACGGCCTGTCGGATTCGGTGTTCACGCACGACCCATCGCTGATGACCGACCGCGGCGCGCTGATCCTGTACATGGGCAAGCCATTGCGCGCCAGCGAGCCCTCGCTGCATGAAGAGACCTACAGAAGACTGGGCATTCCGATCCTGGGCCGCGTCGAGGCTCCTGGCCAGGTCGAAGGCGGTGACTGTGTATGGGTTGATGGCCGCACGCTGGCGATCGGGCGCGGTGTCCGCTCCAATCAGGAAGGCATCCAGCAGGTTTCAAACCTGCTGACGCCGCTGGGCATTTCCGTCTACGGTTTTGACCTGCCGCTGTGGCAGGGCGAAGAGGCGTGCCTGCATCTGATGTCGGTGATCAGCCCGCTGGCCGACGACCTCGCACTGGTCTATTCCCCGCTCTTGCCGGCCCCGTTCTATCAGATGCTGAAGGCGCGAGGCATCCGGCTGGTCGAAGGCGACGCCGGAGAGTTCGCCGCTTCCAACGGCCTCAGCCTAAACGTACTGCCGACCAGCCCGCTCAAAGTCATCGCCGTTGCAGGCTTTCCCAAGACCAAAGCCGCGATGGAAGCCGCCGGCTGCACGGTTGAAATCTTCGAGGCGGATGCGCTTTGCATCGCCTGCGAAGGTGGGCCGACATGCCTGACGCGGCCGATCCTGCGCCGATGAATGCGCCATCCCGCCGCAAGTTCCGTCGCGAGGGCGAGGACCGGCGGCGGCAGGATCTGATCGAAGCGACTCTGGATAGCGTGGCGGAACATGGTCTGCAAGGTGCCACCTTGCGCGCCATCGCCTTGCGTGCCGGCGTCACCGCCGGGCTGATCCGGCATTATTTCCCCGGCAAGGAAGAATTGCTGCAGGAGGCATATGCGGCGCTGGTCGGCCGCATGACCGAGCAGGCCAAAGCAGCATTGGTCATGGAAGATGCCTCTCCGCGCCAACGTCTTGCGGCTTTCGTCACCGCCAACCTCAACACGCCGATCGTCGACGCGCGGGTGTTTTCGCTTTGGGCAACCTTCATCGGCCGCGCCAATGCGGATCCGACCTTGGCCCATGCCCACCGCGAAGGCTATCTTGGCTTTCGCAACGAGGTGGAAGCGGTTGTGGCCGAGGTGCTCGCTGCAGAACAGCGCAAACCGGACGCAAGCCAACTGCGCCACCATGCCATCGCGATCAACGCGATCATCGACGGGCTCTGGATCGAAGGCTGTCTGGCGGGCGATATGTTCGAGCCCGGCGAATTGGCAGCGATTGGCATCAAGGCTGTCGAGGCCGAACTCGGCCTTGCGCCAGAAAGAGGAGAACGATGACCACCATCGGCGAGGCCCTCATCACCCTGCTCGAGGCGCATGGCGTCGACACCGTTTTCGGTATCCCCGGCGTCCACACGGTCGAGCTCTATCGCGGCCTGGCGCGTTCGAGCATCCGCCATATCACGCCGCGCCATGAGCAGGGCGCCGGCTTCATGGCCGACGGCTATGCCCGCGCCAGCGGCAGGCCTGGCGTCGCCTTCGTCATCACCGGTCCGGGGCTCACCAACACCATCACCGCCATGGGTCAGGCGCGCGCCGATTCGGTTCCGATGCTGGTTATCTCGGGCGTCAATGCTACCGACACGCTTGGCAAGGGCTTCGGCTTCCTGCACGAACTGCCCGACCAGCGCGGCATGATGGAGAAGGTGGCGCTGTCTTCTGAGCGCATTACCGAGGCCAAGGAGCTGCCCGGCGTGCTGGCC
>NZ_RZOI01000934.1:0-1997 GCF_004022645.1 Mesorhizobium sp. M4A.F.Ca.ET.020.02.1.1
CTTGTCGGCCTCGCCGCCGTGATGGTGGCGGCCGCCGCCATCTACGCGCCGGAAAGCTTCGGCATCGGCACGGTCGCCGACATCCATGCCCAGGCGCTGATTGAGATGAGCCTCGGCGTCGCCATCGGCGCCATCACCTCCACCGGCTCGGTCATCGCCTTCCTGAAGCTCGACGGCCGCATGTCGGGCAAGCCGATCATGATCGGCGGCCGCCATCTCATCAACATCGCGCTCGGCATCGCCCTGGTCGTGCTGATCGTGCTGCTCGTCACCACCGAGTCCAAGCTGGTCTTCTGGCTGATCGTCGCCGCCTCGCTGGTGCTCGGCGTGCTCTTGATCATCCCGATCGGCGGCGCCGACATGCCGGTGGTGGTGTCGATGCTGAATTCCTATTCGGGCTGGGCTGCGGCGGCGCTCGGCTTCACGCTTGGCAACCTGGCGCTGATCATCACCGGCGCGCTGGTCGGCTCGTCGGGCGCGATCCTGTCCTACATCATGTGCAAGGGCATGAACCGCTCGTTCATCTCGGTCATCCTCGGCGGCTTCGGCGGCGAGACGGCGGCGGCGGCCGACGACGGCATCGAGCGCACCGTCAAGCAGGGTTCAGCCGACGATGCCGCCTATCTGATGATGAACGCGCAGAAGGTCATCATCGTGCCCGGTTACGGCATGGCGGTCGCGCAGGCGCAGCACGCGCTGCGCGAAATGGCCGACAAGCTCAAAGCCAATGGGGTCGAGGTCAAATACGCCATCCATCCGGTGGCAGGCCGCATGCCCGGCCACATGAACGTGCTGCTGGCCGAAGCCAACGTGCCCTATGACGAGGTGTTCGAGCTCGAGGACATCAACTCCGAATTCGCGCAGGCCGACGTCGCCTATGTCATCGGCGCCAACGACGTCACCAACCCGTCCGCGCGCGACGACAAGGCCTCGCCCATCTACGGCATGCCGATCCTCGACGTCGACAAGGCCCGCACCTGCCTGTTCGTCAAGCGCTCGCTCGGCTCCGGCTATGCCGGCATCGACAACACGCTGTTCTACAAGGACGGCACCATGATGCTGCTCGGCGATGCCAAGAAGATGACCGAGGAAATCGTCAAGGCGTTTGATCACTGATCAAGCCGCAACCTTCTATTGGAAGGTTGTCGGCCCGGATTGATCTCAGGACCCAGAAAAAAGCCCGGCTTCGCGCCGGGCTTTTTCGTATCCAGGAACCGCCGCTGCCGGTTAGGCCAGCTTGGCCAGCAGGCGCATGAAGGTCGCGGCTTCCCTGGTCGACAGCGGCGCCAGCGTCTCCTCGGTGATGGTACGTGCATGCGGGAACAGCCGCTCGACCGCCTCGCGGCCCTCCGCCGTCAGGTTGACAAGCAAGCGGCGCTTGTCGACATCGTGCTTCGAGACATCCACCAGCCCGCGCGCCTTCAGCCGGTCGATGACGCCTTTCACCGTCGCCGCGTCCATGGCGATAAAGGTGCCGAGCTGGTTCTGCGAGGTCTCGCCGATGTCGTAGAGCTTGGCGAGCGCAGCGAATTGCGGCGGCGTCAGGTCGGCGATATGCGCGGCGAAGATCGCGACATGGCGCTGATGCGCCTTGCGCAGGATGAAGCCGACCTGGTCTTGCAGGTGATAGCCGTTTTCGTCGGGTTCTTCGGCCTCGACCAGTCGCAGCAGATTGTCCTCGGTGCTCATCTCAGCCCGTCCCACGCCTTGATGTCCTTGGCCGCCAGGCCGCCCATGCGGTCGTGCACGCGCGGGCCACAGGTCATGGCAAGGCAGAACAGGATCTCGTCGGGACGCGGCCCGTCGCTGATGCCGACTTCCATGGCGTCGAAATGGCTGCGCACATAGGCGGCGTTGATGTGGCCGAGCGGCACGTCGAGCCGCGAACCAAAGGCGCCGACCTTCTTGGCCGACGGCACGATCGCCTTGGCGTCGCCGAGCCGCTCGCGCATGGCGTAGCCGCCCGGCACGTGCCAGAGCGCGCCGTGCTCCAGCTC
>NZ_RZOI01000935.1:0-1993 GCF_004022645.1 Mesorhizobium sp. M4A.F.Ca.ET.020.02.1.1
CGCGGTGCCGCCGAAGTGCTACCTGCACCATCAGGCCTCGTTCATCCCGACCTTCTTCCCCGAGGGCACGAAGCTCGGCCAGGATGCCGACTTCTTCTACTTCCCGCCCTTTGCCTCGAAGCCCGAGCTCGGCACCCCGGTGCTCGGCGCCGGCACGCTGGCCATGATCACCAAGGATTCGAAGGCGGCTCGCGCCTTCATCGAATTCCTGAAGATGCCGCTGGCGCACGAGATCTGGATGGCCCAGGGCGGTTTCGTGACGCCGTTCAAGGGGGTCAACAAGGACGCCTATGCCAGCGACGCGCTGAAGAAGCAGGGCGAGATCCTCGCCAACGCCTCGACCTTCCGCTTCGACGGTTCCGATCTGATGCCGGGCAAGATCGGCGCCGGCTCCTTCTGGACCGGCATGATCGACCTCGTCGGCGGCAAGTCCGCCCAGGATGTCGCCACCGACATCCAGAAGAGCTGGGACGCGATCAAGTAGGCGGTCGTTCGCCTAGCCGGAAGCTCTTGCTTCCTCCTCCCAAGCGGATCCGGGCCTTTCGCGCCCGGATCCAGCTGGCCCATCACAGTATCTCATCCCGGTAGGGCCGGGATGGACCAGGTCCAGTCGTGAAAGCCCAGTCGTGAAAGCGTAGACATTCCGGCATGCGGCGCGCCGGGGAGGGCGGATATTCCGCTTTCATGTCCCCGTTCGCGCCCCAACAACGAGAACAGCGCACGATCGCCACGATCATTTCAGTCCTGGCGGATCTTGCGCAGGGGAGAGGGACCCATGGCGGCTCAGATTTTCTCGGCCATATTCGTCATCATCGTCGGCGTCGGCGGCTGCGTCGCCTATTTCTGGGGCGCCAACAAGGCGCTCGACACCATCTTTCCCTCGCGCGGCGTCAGCGGCACTGCCGCCGTCGACAACCTGCGCCGGCAGGGGTTGATCCGTCCCTGGCTGTTCGTCGGTCCAGCGATGATCATCCTGACCATCTATCTGATCTACCCCGTCGTCGAGACGCTCAGACTGTCGTTCCTCGATCGCGGCGGCGCGAGCTTCGTCGGCCTCGCCAATTACGAATGGGCGTTCGGCGACCGCGAGTTCCGCAACTCGATCCTCAACAACATCGTCTGGCTGGCCGTAGTGCCGGCGGCCTGCACTTTCCTCGGTCTGATCATCGCCGTGCTGACCGACAAAATCTGGTGGGGCACCATCGCCAAGAGCCTGATCTTCCTGCCGCTGGCGATTTCCTTCGTCGGCGCCAGCGTGATCTGGAAATTCATTTATGAGTATCGCGGCGAAGGCCAGGTCCAGATCGGCCTGCTCAACGCCATCATCCAGTTTTTCGGCGGGCAGCCGCAGGTCTGGATATCGCTGCCGTTCTGGAACAATTTCTTCCTGATGGTCATCCTGATCTGGATCCAGACCGGCTTTGCCATGGTGATCCTGTCGTCGGCGCTGCGCGGCATTCCCGAGGAGACGATCGAGGCCGCGGTGATCGACGGCGCCAACCCGTTCCAGATCTTCTGGAAGATCATGGTGCCGCAGATATGGGGCACCATCGCCGTGGTCTGGACCACTATCACCATCCTGGTGCTGAAGGTCTTCGACATCGTGCTGACCATGACCAACGGTCAATGGAACAGCCAGGTGCTGGCCAATCTGATGTTCGACTGGATGTTCCGCGGTGGCGGCGATTTCGGCCGCGGCGCAACGATAGCCATCATAATCATGATCGCGGTCATCCCGATCATGGTCTGGAACATCCGCCAGGCCAACAAAGAGACGGGAGGACACTGAAATGGCCGCATCGACCGGAAAGTCCTTTGCCAGCCGTTTCGGCGTCCACATCGCGGTGCTGATCTTCGTCGCCATCTGGACCGTGCCGACGCTAGGCATCCTCGTCTCCTCGCTGCGCGACAAGGACCAGATCATCACTTCCGGCTGGTGGAACTCGTTCGCCAGCTTCAGCCAGACCGAAGCCGGGCGGCTGCACGCCGTCTC
>NZ_RZOI01000936.1:0-1990 GCF_004022645.1 Mesorhizobium sp. M4A.F.Ca.ET.020.02.1.1
AGCCGGAACCGCGCCGTCCGACGAACAGCGTCATGCGATCCTCCGACAGGCCCTTGATCTGGCGGAAGCCGAGGCGGACGGCATGGTGGGTCTCGATCACGCCGCGCATCCCGGCATGGCGGGCAAGCACGCGGGCCGGATCGAAGGCCGTTTGCTCCAGCGTGCAGTCCCAGACGGAGAAATTGATGTCGACCTCGCGCACCTCCACACCATGGTCGCGGGCGTCGCGCACAAGCTGCGCCGGCTGGTAGAAACCCATCGGCTGCGCGTTCAGGATCGCGGCGCAGAAGACGTCGGGATAGAAGGTCTTGAACCAGCAGGAGGCGTAGACCAGCAGCGCGAAGGAAGCGGCATGGCTTTCGGGGAAGCCATATTCGCCAAAACCCTCGATCTGCTTGAAGCAGCGCTCGGCGAAGGCTTTCTCGTAACCCTTGCCGACCATGCCGTCGATCATGCGCTGGCGATAATTGCCGATCGTGCCGGTGCGCTTGAAGGTGGCCATGGCGCGGCGCAATTCGTCGGCCTCGCCCGGCCTGAAGCCGCCGGCGACGATGGCGATCTTCATCGCCTGCTCCTGAAACAGCGGCACGCCCAGCGTCTTGCCGAGGATCTGCTCCAGCTCGGGCTTGGGATATTCGGGCTGTTCCTTGCCCTGCCGGCGGCGCAGATAGGGATGCACCATGTCGCCCTGGATCGGGCCGGGGCGCACGATCGCCACTTCGATGACGAGATCGTAGAATTCGCGCGGCCGAAGCCGCGGCAGCATCGACATCTGGGCGCGCGACTCGATCTGGAAGACGCCGAGCGTGTCGGCGCGGCAGATCATGTCATAGACCCGGCCGTCCTCCTCCGGAAGGGTGGCCAGCACATAGGGCCGGCCATAGGCGTCCCGCGCGTCCGAATAATGATGCGTGAGAAGCGTGAAGGCGCGTTTCAAGCAGGTCAGCATGCCCAGCGCCAGCACGTCGACCTTGAGGATCTTCACCGCGTCGAGGTCGTCCTTGTCCCATTCGACCATCTTGCGCTCGTCCATCGCCGTCTTGACGATGGGGACGACCTCGTCGAGGCGGTCCCTGGTGATGACGAAGCCGCCGACATGCTGCGAGAGGTGGCGGGGAAAGCCCATGATCTCGTTGGCGTGCTCGATCACCTGCCTGGCCAGCGGATCGCTGCGGTCGATGCCGCCGGCGCTCGCTTCCTTCTCGCCAAGCTCCGAGGTCGACCAGCCCCAGATCGAGCTGGACAGGGCGGTGCGGACATCCTCGGACAGGCCCATCGCCTTCGCCACCTCGCGCAAAGCCGAGCGGCCGCGATAGCTGATGACGGCGGCGGCGAGCGCGGTGCGCTTGGCGCTGTACTTCTGGTAGATATAGGCGATGACTTCGTCACGCCTTTCATGCTCGAAGTCGACGTCGATGTCGGGCGGCTCGTTGCGCTCCTCGGAGATGAAGCGCTCGAACAGCGTGTCGATCCGGTCGGGGCCGACCTCGGTGATGCCGATGCAGAAGCAGACGATGGAATTGGCGGCGGAGCCGCGCCCCTGGCAAAGGATATGCTGGCGGCGGGCGAACTGGACGATGTCGTAAACGGTGAGGAAATAGCGCGCGTAGTTCAGCCGCTCGATGAGGGCGAGCTCTTCCTCGATGCGCTGCAAGACGGAAGCGGGGACGCCGGCCGGATAGCGCGTGGCGGCCCCCTCCCTGGCCAACCGTTCAAGCTCGGCCTGTGGCCCGAGGCCGGATTCGGTCGGCTCGTCCGGATAGTTGTATTCGAGGTCGCTGAGCGAAAAACTCAGCTCGTCCGCGAAGCGCAGCGTCTCCGCCAGCGCTTGCGGATGCCGGCGGAAAAGCCTGGCCATTTCCTGCGGCGGCTTCAGATGACGCTCGGCATTGGCCGCCAGCTCCAGCCCGACCTGGGCGACGGGCGTGTTAAGGCGGA
Organism: Mesorhizobium sp. M4A.F.Ca.ET.020.02.1.1; assembly: GCF_004022645.1. NCBI lineage: Bacteria > Pseudomonadati > Pseudomonadota > Alphaproteobacteria > Hyphomicrobiales > Phyllobacteriaceae > Mesorhizobium > Mesorhizobium sp. M4A.F.Ca.ET.020.02.1.1. The sequence continues at coordinate 1,939 of NZ_RZOI01000936.1, forward strand.
TCGCCGTCAGCACGTCCTGCAGCGAGCGGCGGCCGGCGCTGTGGTAGAGGAC
>NZ_RZOI01000937.1:0-1986 GCF_004022645.1 Mesorhizobium sp. M4A.F.Ca.ET.020.02.1.1
GCTGAGATGCACGACATCGAAGCTCGGCTTGCCGGAGCTGAGCTCGATCACCGTCTTCTGGCGCTGCTGCTGTTCGGGCGTCGCTTCGGCATTGACCTTCATGCCGGTCAGTTCCTCGAACTCGGCGAGGTATTTTATCAGCGTGTCGCTGCGCGGGCTCTTGACCAGATTGACGTCGAGCGTGGTGCCGGCAAAGCGCTTCCAGTCGACGCCGGCGGCAAAGCCGGGGCGCAGGCCGGCGAGGCCGGCGGCGGCAAGAGCGGCGGTTCCGGCAAGCAGCTGCCTTCTGGTTGGGGTAAACGGATTGGACGACATTTCTTCCTCCCGGGTTGCTGTCGTTGTGGATTGCGCCGCTGCCGCGGCGCGGCTCATTTCCCTCAGATCTGCAGCGCCAGCCGGCGCGCATTGTCGATGTGCAGGCTGATCGCCTCGACCGCCTTTTGCGGGTTGCGGCTTTCCATGGCCTCGATCACCGCCAGGTGCTCGCGCATGACCGGCACGACGCGGCCGTCGATGCGGAACCGCTCCTGGTGGATCAGCCGGATCTTCACCGAATTGACAAGGTAGGCCTTGGCGATGATCTCGTTGTCCAGCGCGTCGATGAAGGTGTCATGCATGGCCCAGTCGATGGCCTGCGCCTTTGCCTCCATCTCCGGCGTCGCCGGCTGCGCCAGCGCCTCAGCGAGCATCTCCTCATGCTCGCGCCGCAAACGGGCGAGCTCGGCATCGGCGGCATTGACGGTGAACAGCGCCACCGCCTCGCGCTCCATGAACAGGCGGAACTGGAAGGCCTCGCGGATCAGGTTGATGTCGATATGCGCGATCTGCATGCCGCGCTGCGGAATGGTGGTGAGCAGGCCCTCGGCTTCGAGCCGCGGCACGATCTCGCGGATGGCGCCGAGCGGCAGCCCGGTGAAGGCAACCAGTTCGCGCTGCGACACGAACTGCCCGGGCCTCAGATCGCGCGCCAGCAAATGCCGGGTGAAGCTGGCATAGGCCTTTTCCCTGAGGGTCGCCGGTTCGCTGCTGTCTTCCATTCAGCGCTTCCTTTGCCGGTCAGGCCGGCTCTGTCGCAAACAATTGGTCATAGGCTGCGGCAAGCTGCTTGCGCCCCTGCTGGGAGGTCGGCTCCAGCGGCGGACGAACCGCGAGCCAGCCGTCATCGCCGGTTCGGCGCGCCAGCATCGCCTTGACCGCCGGTATGACCGGAAATTTGAGCAGTTCGAGCACGAAATTCTCGACCCGGGCATCGTCGCGACCCTCCACCGCCATGGCGCGGATCTCGCCGGTGACGAAATTGGCCATGCCGGAAATGGCGCCCTGCCCGCCCCGGCGCACGCTTCTCGCCAGGTGCCGCTCGTCGCCAATCAGGATCACCAGGTCGCCATGCGCGGCAAGCAGCGCCTCGCTGTAGCTCCAGTCGCCACCCGAATCCTTGACACCTGCGACCACGTTCGGAAAGGCAGTGCGCAGCCGGCTAATCAGGCTGAGCGGCAACGGCACCATGGTGACCGACGGGATGTTGTAGAGCAGGATATCGCGGGCCAGCGGACCCAGCGCCGCGAAGACGGCGGCAAACCATCCGAACAGTCCGTCCTCGCCGACATTCTTGAAATAGCTCGGCGGCGCCAAAAGGATGTTGCGGGCGCCCAGTTGCAGCGCGTGCCGCGCCTGCTCGGCCGCGTCTTCGGCCGCATCGACAAGCACGCCGGAAACGAGCTGATGCGCCGGGATGCCGGCGGCAAGCATGGCCTCGATGATGCGGCGCCGCTCTTCGGTGCCGATTGAGGCACCTTCGCCGGTGGTGCCGAACAGCGTAGCGCTGCCGCAGCCGGCGCCAAGGCAAGCCTTGGCCTGCGCGACCATCGCGGGAACCGCGATCTGCCCGGACGCGTGAAAAGGCGTCGCCAGGGCGACCGAAAGACCAAAGCGCGAAGTCACTGCGAAAGCTCTCCTGATGTCACTATGTGGGCAGCTTTATCACAC
>NZ_RZOI01000938.1:0-1971 GCF_004022645.1 Mesorhizobium sp. M4A.F.Ca.ET.020.02.1.1
ATGCCGGACGGCGCCTCGCGCGAAGGCCGCGTGCTTGGCCGCGACCCCGACACCGACATAGCGCTGGTGCGCGCTGACGGCAGCTTCGCCGACGTCGCACCGCTCGGCGACTCCAAGCGCCTGAGGCGCGGCCAGATCGCGATCGCCATCGGCAATCCGCTCGGCTTCGAATGGACGGTCACCGCCGGCGTCGTCTCCGCGCTCGGCCGCTCGATGCGCGCCTCGACCGGGCGACTGATCGACGACGTCATCCAGACCGACGCGGCGCTCAACCCCGGCAATTCCGGCGGGCCGCTGGTGTCGTCGGCGGGCGAGGTGATCGGCGTCAACACCGCCATGATCCACGGCGCGCAAGGCATTGCCTTCGCCGTCGCCTCCAACACCGCCAATTTCGTCATTTCGGAGATCATCCGCTTCGGCCGCGTGCGACGCGCCTTTATCGGCGTCTCCGCCGACACCACCAATTTGCCGCGCCGCGCCGCCCTTCTGTCGCAGGTCTCGAGCAGCACCGCCGTGCGCCTGCGCAGCGTCGAGAAGAACAGCCCGGCAGCAAGGGCCGGGCTGAAGGAAGGCGACATCATCGCCGCGATAGATGGCCGTCCGGTCACCGGCGTCGACGACCTCGTGCGCATGCTCGACGCCGAGCGCATCGGCCGCGAGACGCTTTGCACCGTGGTGCGGCGGACCGGCGTCAGCCAGGTCGCGGTGACGCCGGTGGCAAGGCCGAACTGAGCGACCTGCTCGCAACGCCCCGGTAATCACCGGGGCGTCCTCGATGCGCTATCTGATCTCTTGCCCCTGATTGCCCAGACGCATCTTCAGCAAGGCAACCAGACTTGCCTGCGCGCTGTCCTCGGCGTTGATCTCAGCCGTATGCGGCCGTTCGCGAAGCGCTACCCGCATGGCGTGGAATCCAAGTGCGCGATAGGCCTCCATCTGCTCTTCCGAGAAGAACTGATCGCTGGTCGATTCATGCGGGAAAAGCGGGTATCGGCGCTCGTAATCGAGGACATAGTCGGGCTCATCGCCGGTAACCGACGCCTTGACGTAGACAAGGATGCCTTCGACCGGATCATTCTCGTAGAGGATCTTGCCGACCGCGAAATGCCGCAGATGCAAATCCGATTCCGGCGGGACTATCTTGGTGCGGTTGGCGTCGCGCGCCAGCGCCGCGTCCCTGACCGGTCGCCAGTCGAGCGAGATGCGCACGCCGAGATCGATCCGCGCGAAGCGTTGGACGTCGGTGAAGGCGCCGAAATTCACGCCGGCATCGGCCTCGGCGTCGACCACGATGATCAGCTTGCACCTGCGCTTGAGCAGTTGGTAGAGGCCGATATTGTCGATGTGGCCGCCATCGGTGATGTAGACCCGCGAACTGTCGGACCTCAGCTGCCCCGTCGCCTCCGCGAGCAGATACAGCCGCAGGATGTCTTCCCAACTGCGCCGCGAGGGCCGCTTTCCAAGCGCAATCCCGCTCGGGTTTGGAAGCCAGAACCCCAGGCGCAGGTTGAGCAGGGCAAGCGTCGGCCCAAGCAGGCCGAGGCTGGTGCGACCCATGCTCGACGAGATGGCGGCGCCCGAAATCGCCGCCGCCGCCGCGAGGTCCAGCTGCCCCTCCGCCTTGGCCATCGCTGTCGAGGACGCATATCCGGTCGAGGTGCTGCCGACGAAATGTTTTGAAAACAGGAAGAATTCGGCGTTGCGCCCTCTCTTGCTCGGGTCGGCCTCGGGAAGGCTGTGGACTTGCACGGCAGGTGGGGGCGCGATTGGCCGATGGTGGCCCGGCAGAATGATATCCGGCCCGCCCCACCAGGCCCTCAACCTTATGGCTGCGGCAACCTTGGCGCCCACCCAGCGAATCGCGCGGACGAGAACGGACCTCTTCGGAGGCTCGGCCGTTTGCCCGGCATCCCTGGCGCGGCGCACATTCAACGTGCCGTTTATCAACAGATAGGGCGCCATCGCGCCGAG
>NZ_RZOI01000939.1:0-1967 GCF_004022645.1 Mesorhizobium sp. M4A.F.Ca.ET.020.02.1.1
GCCGATGTCGACGGTCACCGCCAAGGAACTGTCGATCAACGGCTCATTCCGCTTCCATCCGGAATTCGCCGTCGGCGTCGGGCTGATGCGCAAGAAGCTGATCGACGTCAAGCCGCTGATCACCCACACGGTGGCGTTCGACGAGGCGCTTTCCGGCTTCGAGCTTGCCAATGACCGCAGCCGGGCGATGAAGGTCCAGATCGCCTTTGCATAAGCGTCGGCGGCGCGTTGCATTCCGTTGTGATATCGATAACGTACGGCCATGCAGTCCTCGCCCAAACGCCCGACCATGGCCGATGTCGCGCATCGCGCCAACGTCTCGACGATGACCGTCTCGCGCGCCTTCAAGCGCGACGCCTCGGTCAGCGCCGACACGCGAGACCGCATCCTGCAAGCGGCTGAAGAGCTAGGTTATGTCTTCGACAGCATTGCCGCCAACCTTTCCTCGCGCCGCTCCGGTTTCGTCGCGGTGACGATACCCTCGATCAACAACGCCAACTTCGCCGACACGGTGCGCGGCATGACCGAAGGTTTGCGCGACAGCGGGCTGGAAATCCTGCTCGGCTTCACTGACTACAACGTCGAGGAGGAAGAGCGCCTGGTCGGGCAATTGCTGCAGCGGCGGCCGGAAGCGATCATCGTCACTGGCGGCCGCCACACGCCGCGCTGCCGCAAGATGCTGGCCAATGCCGGCGTGCCGGTGGTGGAGACGTGGGATCTGCCGAGCGACCCGATCGGCCATGTCGTCGGCTTCTCCAACGCCGAGGCCGGGCGGCTGATGGTCGATCATTTCGTCGCGCGCGGCTACTCGAGGCTCGGCTTCATCGGCGGCGACACCTCGCGCGACACGCGCGGCCTCGACCGGCGGCGCGGTTTTTTGGCGGCGCTGCAGGACCGCGGCCTCGACGCCTCGCGTGTCATCGCCTCCGGCGTGCCGCCGATCTCGATGCGCGAGGGCGCGGCCGCCATGGTCGAGATGATCTCGCGCTGGCCCGATACGCAGGCAGTGATGTGCGTGTCCGACCTTTCCGCCTTCGGCGCGCTGATGGAATGCGTGCGGCGCGGCATCAGTGTGCCCGACGACGTCGCGATCGCCGGCTTCGGCGCCTATGACCTTGCCGAGCAGTCGGTGCCGTCGATCACCACGATCGATGTCGGCGCGCATGAGATCGGCATCCGCGTGGCCGAGTTGGTGCTCGATCTGCTCAATGGCCGCCGCGCGGCGGACGACCGGGTCGTCGTCGGCATGACACCCAAGGTGATTGCGCGCCACACGGCTTGAACGCTTTTGGAATGACCAACGGCCGGCAGGATGACCGCCGGCCGTTGGCTGTTCCGACAGATGCTGCCGAAGCCTATTTGCCCCAGATCTTCTTGTATTCGTCGCGGTAGCCGTTGCCAGGGTCGAAGCGGTTGTCCGGGCCACCGTCGAACTCGACATTGTCCGAGGTCACTACGTGCAGCGGCGAGATGTAGCCCGACCATTTCTCGCCGGCCATGGCGCGGTTGAGCTCGTCGACCAGCTGCCAGCCCTGCAGGTTCAGCGGTTCCGCCACCGTCACCTTCTGAAACTGGCTGGAGCGGATGCGCTGGTAGGCCGATTCCGAACCGTCGCCGGCCGCCACGTTGATCGGCGCGTCGGTGCCGGACTTGCCGGCCGCCGCCAGCGACGGCCCCATGAAGTCGAAATAGAGGTCGTTGATCGCCAGCGAATGGGTCCATTCATCGCCGTACTTCTGCAGCAGCGACGTGGTGAGCTGCGGCATGCGCTGCGAGGTCTCGGCGATCGGCGTGTCGACATATTCGAGCACCTTGCCGCCGAGATCTTCGATCTCCTTCTTCATCCGGTCCGCCTTGGCGATGGCGATCTGATAGGTGGAATCGGTGAAGATAATGACGCCGGGCTTACCCTTGGCATCGACAAAGGCCCAGTCGGCGGCCGCCTTGGAGACTTCCATCGGATCGGT
>NZ_RZOI01000093.1:0-13136 GCF_004022645.1 Mesorhizobium sp. M4A.F.Ca.ET.020.02.1.1
CCTTGCCGTAGCGGCGCTTGATGCGCTCGGCCGAGAGCTGGATCGGCGTCAGCGGGTTCTTGATCTCGTGGGCGATGCGCCTGGCCACGTCGGCCCAGGCCGAAGAGCGCTGCGCCTGCACAAGGTCGGTGATGTCGTCGACCGTCACGACATAGGATTTTTCCTCCGAGCCGTCATCGCCCGCCTCGATGGTTATCTGCACGTTGAAGGTCCGCTCGGCGCCGCCTCGGTAGAAGGTCACCTGCTCGCGATAGACCGGCTTGCCCGATTTGCGGCCGATTTCGAAGACGCGGCCGACATGCGGCAGCACGGCGGACAGGTTCTGCCCGAGCGCGGCGCTGGCCGAGATCGCAAGCATGGTTTCTGCCGAGCGATTGACGATGGTGATGATGCCATAGGGATCGACGCCGATGACGCCGGCGGTGACGCCTGCCAGCACGGCTTCCGAAAAGCGCCTGCGCTCGTCGATCAAATCCTTGGCGGAGAGCAGCTCGTTGCGCTGCGATTTGAGCTCCAGGATCATGTTGTTGAAGGTGTCGCCGAGCGAGGCGGCGTCGCCGTCGGAAAGTCTGACGGGCACGGCGACATCGAGATTGCCGGTCGCGACCTCGTCGGCGGCACCGATCAACTGGCGGATCGGCCGCACCAGCCGGTCGGCGACCGCTATGCCCGTCCAGATCGCCGACAGGATGACGATCAGCGTCAGCGACAGGTAAGGCAGCGCGAAGGCCACCTGTGAGGTGCGGCGGTTGTCTTGCAGGTTGCGGTATTCGTCGCTGTTGGACCGCACGATCTGCCGTGCCTTGATCACATCGGGATCGACCAGCCGGATGGTGTAGAGATAAAGACCTTCGATCTCGCGCAACTTGACGATGGCGCCCATGATGTTGCGGGTTCGCGGCTCGATCAGAACCGGCCTGCCGTCGGACGCCGTTTCCACCGCGCCCGGCGGGGGCTCCGGCATGGCGAAGTCGGCATCGGTCTTGGCGCTCATCACAAAGGAGCCGTCGGGCTTGATCAGTGCGGCATGCGCCAGCGAGCGGCCAACCGCTTCCTTGTTCATCAGATCGAGGAAACCGGTACGGTCGAGGCCATAGAGCGTGCGCGAGGCATCGAGATCATAGGCCATCGACAACGTCGTGCCCTGCAGGTTGCGGGCATTTTCCTGCACATAGGCGTCGGCGATCGACAGCGAGGAATTGACGATCGTCTTGGTGCGGATCTCGAACCAGCGGTCGAGGCCGATGTCGAGCGTGATCGAGGCGATGATGGCCACCATGATGGCGGGAATGGCGGCGACCAGAGCGAACATCGCGACGATGCGCACATGCAGCCGTGAGGCCGCCTTGCCGTGCCGCCGCGCCATCACAATGCGGTGAACCTCGCGGCCGATCAACGCAATCAGGAATAGAACGAAGACAGCGTTGAGCGCGATCAGCGCCATCGTGGCTTTTGCATCCGGCGCGATCGGCGTCGCCCCGACCAGAATCGCAAAGGAGATCGCCGCCGTGATCAAAGCGCCGGCAATCGCCAGCACGCCGGGCAACGCCAGCAGCCGGCGTCTGTCCTCAACGCCGGGCTTGCTGAAAAGCGGTTCGTTCAGTGTCGGGGCCTGGGAAGCCATATCGCCGTTTAGAGTCATTGCTTGCGTCGGATGTATGCAACGCATTGTGGCGATTATGCAACAAGTGTGGCCAGGACGGAAATCTTTCCCCGGCTTATTCTGCTGGAAGGACCATCCGGCCAGGGTCGATCAGAGTCGCCCTAAAGGTCTGCGGACATGCCGGCAACGGGCGGACGAGCCTCCGCCGTGCGTGCTGGCCGGCATTCAACTCGCCATCCGCCCGCGCCGCAAGCCGCGTGGCGTTTGCCCGATCTCGCGACGCATCCAATATGCCATATGCGATTGGTGCGCGAAGCCTGCCTGATGTGCCACCTCGCTGGTGCTGAGGCCGCCGCCTAGTAACAGAGAGCGGGCGCGCTCGACCCGGCGCCGTAGGACGTAGCGGTGAACGGTCATACCTGTCGCCGCCTTGAACCATGTCCTGAGATGGGAACTGCTGGCGTTGGCAACGCGGCTCAGCCTGTCAATCGTTAGCGGCTCATGAAGGTGAGCATCGATATGCTCCAGGACGTGCCTGAGCTGAGTGTTCGACAACCGGACGGGTCGATCGGTCTCCCGATCGCCGAGGCCCAGCAGCCGCACCGCAAGCGCAACGCCGAGGCTTTCGATGAACAGGGGTTCGGTCGGCGCGCCTGTGTCGTGACCGCTTTTGAGCGCTCGCACGAGATGTTCGATCCGCTCATCCCGGACGAGATGGCGCGTGTCGAGCCGGCGCATTGTTGTGCCTCCCACCTGCCGCGCGACGTCTTCGAGCAAGGCGGACGGCAGGCGAACCTCGATTGTGCGGAACGCGGTTTCCGCCTCGAAACCGCCCTCCTGGTCAGCGGGCACGAAGTCGATGTCGCCAGCACGCCGCAGAAAGTGTCGTCCAACGTCACTGCAATAAGAATGGGTGGCCGCGCTGGCGTGAACCATGATCCTGTGGTGATGCGCTCGCGGCAGCCTGAAGGCGCCTGCTTCGACATGCCTCGAAACCATTGTTATGCCCGTCGGGACCTGGTCGGGATCGAGCTGTGCGTGCATACAGGTAGGCCTCGAATTCATAGCAAAACCTGTCCAAGATTTGGCGGTTCCTGCGCGACTTTCAATGCCGGCGCCCCCTAAACCCAAGCCTCGTTGCCAATGCAAAGAGGTTGATATGGGTTACTATGTTGTCGTCGGCGCAGGGCCGGTTGGACGCGAAACGGCTCGGCTGCTCGGTGAGGAAGGAAATAATGTCGTCCTCACCAGCAGGAGCTTGGGTTCCATCGATTTGCCCGGCGTCCGCGCGGTACAGGCCGACGCCGCGGATGCCGCCGAGCTGTCGCGCATGGCCCGAGGCGCCGATGCGATCTTCATGTGCGCCATGGCCGCCTATGATCGGTGGCCGACCGACTTTTTCCCCATCCTCGACGGCACGGTGCGCGCGGCGGAAGCCGCCGGCGCGAAAATTATCCTGCTCGGAAACCTCTACGGCTATGGTGAGAACGCCGAAAGTCCGCTGCACCCGGACTTGCCGCTCGATCCGACATCAAGGAAAGGTACGACCCGCACGATAATGTGGCAACGAGCACGCCGCGCCGATGCACCAGCCATCGAAGTGCGGTCCAGTGACTATCTTGGACATGGCGCGATCAGCTACTTCTCGCTGCTGGCCCTGCCCTCCGTCGTCGAGGGAAAACCCGTCTCGTTCGTGGGAAACCTCGATGCTGCTCACGCGTGGACGTTCACGAAGGATGTGGCCAGGACGCTTGTGGCGTCGTCCCGTTACACGGGCGAATGGGGACGGGCATTCCACGTGCCCTCGCAATATGCCTCGCCCCGTGAACTCATGCGGAAAACAGCCGCGATGCTCGGCAGGGAGCTTTCGGATCTGCACTCCTATTCCGTCTCCGAAATGGAGGCTCTGGGCCTGCACGAGGCCGTGGAGATGCGCTACCTCTTCGACCGCCCGCTGCTGGTCGACTCCTCCGACACCGAGCATCTTCTTGGCGTAACCGCCAGCAGCCTGGACGCGATGATCGCCGACACGCTGCGCGATCATCTTTGAGCAGTCGCGCGGCAGCATGGCGCCGGCTCGGGAGCCAATCTCCGGCTAGACCTGCCTCGAGGACTTGTAGACGTTGACGCCAAGCTCGCGGATCTTCTTGCGCAGCGTGTTGCGGTTGAGCCCCAGGAGCTCAGCCGCCTTGATCTGGTTGCCGCGCGTCGCCGTCATCGAAGCAAGGACCAGCGGGTATTCGACCTCGGCGAGGATGCGCTGGTACAGGCCAGCCGGCGGCAGATCACCGGCGAACGAAGCAAAATAGCGCTGCAGGAAATGCTCCACCGCCTGACCGATGGAGAGATCGTCGGGAATGAGATTGCCGCCGCCGGGGACTACCGGCCGCTCGCCGGTCTTGAGCTCGGCCTCGATGATCTCGGACGAGATCTCATCCTGAGAATAGAGCGCGGCCAGCCTGCGGATCAGGTTTTCCAGCTCGCGCACATTGCCCGGCCAGGGGTAGCGCTTCATCAACTCGATGCCGCCGGAGGAAATGCGCTTGGTCTGCAGCCCCTCGCTGGCGCCCTGCTTGAAGAAATGCCGCACCAGGTCCGGAATGTCCTCGGAGCGCTCGCGCAGCGCCGGCAGCCTCAGCGGCACGACGTTGAGGCGGTAGAACAGGTCCTCGCGGAACAGCCCCTGGTTTATCAGCGTGCGCAGGTCCTTGTTGGTGGCGGCGACGATGCGAACGTCGGTCTTGATCGGCGTGCGGCCGCCGACGGTCGTATATTCGCCTTGCTGCAGCACGCGCAGCAGACGTGTCTGCGCCTCCATCGGCATGTCGCCGATCTCGTCGAGGAACAGCGTGCCGCCTTCGGCCTGCTCGAAGCGACCGGTGGAGCGGTTCTGCGCGCCGGTGAAGGCGCCCTTCTCGTGACCGAACAGTTCCGATTCTATCAAGTCGCGCGGGATCGCCGCCATGTTGATGGCAACGAACGGGCCGCCGCGGCGGCGGCCATATTCGTGCAGCGCGCGGGCCACCAGCTCCTTGCCGGTGCCGGATTCGCCGCTGATCATCACCGTGAGGTCGGTCTGCATCATGCGGGCCAGCATGCGGTAGATGTCCTGCATGGCGGCGGAGCGGCCGACCAGCGGCATCGTCTCCGGTTGGTCGTCGGCGCGCGCGTCGAGCTTCGGCCGTCTCGGCTCGGCCAGCGCCCGGTTGACGATGTTGAGCAGTTCGGTCAGGTCGAACGGCTTCGGCAGATATTCATAGGCGCCGGTCTCGGAGGCGCGGATGGCGGTCATGAACGTGTTCTGCGCGCTCATCACGATGACCGGCAGTTCCGGCCGCGCCTTCTTGATGCGCGGCAGCATGTCGAAGGCGTTCTCGTCCGGCATCACCACGTCGGTGATGACGAGGTCGCCCTCGCCCGCCGCCACCCAGCGCCACAGCGTCGAGGCATTCGAAGTGACGCGCACCTCATGGCCGACGCGCGACAGCGCCTGATTGAGCACGGTGCGGATGGCCGCATCGTCATCGGCGACCAGAATGTTGCCGCGTGCGGTCATGAGCGGTCTCCTTCAGCTTCTTCGTCGACACCGTGTGCGGTCTCCTTCCAAGCCGGCATCAGGATGCGGAACGTGGTTCCCCGCGGCGTCGAATCGCATTCGATGATGCCGCCATGCTCGCCGACGATCTTGGCCACCAGCGCCAGCCCGAGGCCGGAGCCGTTCGGCTTGGTGGTGATGAACGGGTCGAACAGGATCGGCAGTATGTCCTCCGAAACACCGGGACCGTTGTCGCGCACGCAAAATTCCAGCGGCAGGGACACGCGATCCTGCGTTCCCGGCACCGAAACACGGATGCCCGGCCGGAAGGCAGTGGACAGCACGATCTCGCCTTGCGGGTCCGAACCGATCGCCTCGGCGGCGTTCTTGACCAGGTTGAGGAACACCTGGATCAGCTGGTCGCGGTTGGCGAAGACCGGAGGAAGCGATGGATCGTATTCCTCCAAGATCTTGATCCGTTTCGCAAAACCGTTCTTGGCAATCGCCTTCACATGGTCGAGAACGACATGGATGTTGACCGGGTAGCGGTCGATTGGCCGTTCGTCGGAAAAGACCTCCATGCGGTCGACGAGTGAGACGATGCGGTCGGTCTCGTCGGTGATCAGCCGGGTGAGCGCGCGGTCCTCGTCGGAGGCTGACAGTTCCAGCAACTGGGCGGCGCCCCTGATGCCGGACAATGGGTTCTTGATCTCATGCGCCAGCATGGCGGCAAGGCCGGTGACCGAGCGGGCGGCGCCGCGATGCGTCATCTGTCGGTCGATCTTGTCGGCCATCGACCGTTCCTGGAACATCACCACCACCGTGCCCGGGAATTCCGGCACCGGCGCCACGTAAAGGTCGACGACCTTTTCGATGCCGAGGCGCGGCGATGACACATCGACCCGGTATTCGTTGACCGGCGCCAGGCGCTCGCGCACCTGGTCGACAAGGGTGAGCAGCGGGCTGCCGAAGGGCACGAGCTTGGACAACGTGTTGCGGGCAAGCATGGTCGCGCTGGAGCGGAAGAAATCCTCCGCATCGGCATTGGCGAAGGTGATGAAGCCGCCGGCATCAACCATGATCACCGGGCGGCGGATGGTGTTCAGCACGATGTTGGCGGCGTCGACCATGTCCGGCCCTTGGGCAACTGTGGCCTTCATGCGGCGCTCCGCATCGATTCGGCGGGGTTGGAGAACACTTCACGCAGTTCGGCGATGACGCGAGCGGGCTCGAAAGAGGTGAGGATTGCCTTGCGTTGACCGGAAGTGGCGCCGGCGGCATGGCTATCGAGATACCAGCCGAGATGCTTGCGCGCCTGGCGCAGCCCGCTTTCGACACCGTAGAGCGCCAGCATATCCTGATAGTGGCCAATGACGTAGTCGGCCAGGGCCAGCCGATCTCCGGGAATGCCTGGCGCCGTCTCTCCTGCCGCGGACGCCGCGATCCTGCCGGCGGTCCACGGTGCGCCATAATGCGCGCGTCCGATCATCACCGCGTCGGCGCCCGATTGATCGAGGATGGCAGCCGCTTCCGCCGGCGAGCCGACATCGCCATTGGCGACGACCGGGATCGAAACGGCTTCCTTGACCCGCGCGATGGCGCGCCAGTCGGCCTTGCCCTGGTAGAACTGGCAGCGCGTGCGGCCATGCACCGTCACCATCCTCACGCCGGCCTGTTCGGCGCGGCGCGCCAGCATAGGCGCGTTGAGCGCGCTTTCGTCCCAGCCAAGCCGCATCTTCACGGTCACCGGTACCTCGACGGCGCCGACCACCGCCTCGATCAGCGACAGCGCGTGATCGAGATCGCGCATCAACGCTGAGCCAGCATAGCCGCCCGTCACCTTCTTGGCCGGGCAGCCCATGTTGATATCGATGATGTCGGCGCCCTCGCCCGCGGCGATCCGGGCGCCTTCGGCCATGTGCGCCGCCTCGCGGCCGGCAAGCTGGACCATGTGGATCGGCAGCCCGGAATGGCGGATTCGCAGGTCGCAGCCGGCCCTGCCTTTGGCAAGCTCTCCGCTCGCCACCATTTCCGACACGACCAGCCCGGCACCATGCCGATGGGCGCGCTGCCGGAACGCCTCGTCGGTTATTCCCGACATCGGCGCGAGGAAGACACGATTACGGATTATCACGCCGCCAATGTCGAGCGGCAGAGCCAATTTGGTCAATTCGGGCATGCACAAAAACCAAGCATATCGGATTGCTGCACATTCTCTAGCCAGTAGCAAGGCAATGTGCAACGCGCAATGACGTCAAATCAAGGCGCATTTGGGAAAAAGCTGGCCTTCGGCCAGCAAAGCGCAATGCGTCGTTCGGGATAAGCAAAGGTCGCTTTGGAATTCACAATTGGCGCACGATCTTTTCCGAAAACCGATTACACTTTTGCGGATCGTGCGCTAAGCCAATCGCAATGACTGACGCAAGCGAAAATCAGGCTTCGGGCGCCGATGACAAGGTCGCGGTGGTTATCGTAGCGGCCGGGCGCGGCGCGCGCGCCGGGCAAGCCAATGGACCGAAGCAATATCAACGCATCGGCGGCCGCGCCGTCATCGCGCGCACCTTGGAGACATTCCTCTCTCACCCGAGGACCGGTCCGGTCGTGGTGGCCATTCACGCCGACGACGGCGAGCTTTTCCGAAAGGTCGCGGGTGCGGATGCGGACCGTGTCATCACGGTCACCGGCGGCGATTCGCGCCAGGCCTCTGTCAGGCTGGGTCTGCTGGCGCTCAGGGATGCCGCGCCAGGCCGCGTGCTCGTCCATGACGCCGTACGCCCCTTTGTCGACGCCGGACTCATCGACCGCACGATCGATGCCGTCGGCGAACGCCAGGGCGCGCTGCCCGCTCTGCCCGTCGCCGACACGCTGAAGCGCGAGTCGGCAGCCGGGATGATCGAGGAGACCGTATCGAGGAACGGCCTGCATGCCGCCCAGACGCCGCAGGGCTTTCCCTTCTGGCCGCTTCTTGCCGCGCATGAAAAGGCCCATCATCTTGGCAAGGCGGATTTCACCGACGACGCCGCGATCGCCGAGTGGGCGCATATTCCGGTGAAAATCGTCCAAGGATCGCCGGACAACATAAAACTTACCTGGGCAAGGGATATTGCAATGGCCGATCAGCGGCTTTCCGGTGAACGGCCGCGCTTTCCGGATATCCGCACCGGCAACGGCTATGACGTGCATGCCTTCGAGCCGGGCGATCATGTCACGCTCTGCGGCGTCGTCATTCCGCACGACAGAAAGCTCTCCGGCCATTCCGATGCCGACGTCGGCCTTCACGCCCTCACCGACGCGCTGCTCGCCACCTGCGGCGCTGGCGATATCGGCACGCATTTCCCGCCGTCGGATCCGCAGTGGAAAGGCGCCGCCTCGAAGATCTTCGTCGAACATGCGGCCAAGCTGGTGCGCGGGCGCGGCGGACGCATCGCCAATGCCGACATCACGCTGATCTGCGAGGCGCCGCGCGTCGGCCCGCACCGCGAGGCGATGACGGCTGCCCTCGCCGCGATGCTCGGCATCGCCGGCGAGCGGATCTCGATCAAGGCAACCACCAATGAGAAGCTTGGCTTCATCGGCCGCCAGGAAGGCATAGCGGCCATCGCCACCGCCAGCGTAGTCTTTCCAGGTGAGGTTCCCGAATGAGCAACGCCGAACTCGCAAACGCCCTGCTTCTGGCCTGCCAGCAACGCGGTATCATGCTGGCGACGGCGGAAAGCTGCACCGGCGGCCTGATCATCGCCGCGCTCACCGACATTGCCGGCTCCTCCGCCGTGGTCGACCGCGGTTTCATCACTTATTCCAACGAAGCCAAGATGGAGATGCTCGGCGTTTCCGCCGCAACGCTCAAGGCGCACGGCGCGGTCTCACGCGAAATCGTGCTCGAAATGGCGGCGGGCGCGCTGGCGCATTCGCGGGCGAGCCTCGCGCTCGCGGTCACGGGCATTGCCGGCCCGACCGGCGGTTCGGCCGACAAGCCGGTCGGCCTGGTCTGGTTCGGCCTTGCGCTGGCCGGCCAGCCGATCGTCGCCGAGCACCAACTGTTCGGCCACAAGGGGCGAGAGTTCATCCGCCATGAAACCGTGCGGCACGCGCTGGAACTCGGCCTGCGCGCGCTGGGCTAAACTCCGAACTCAGGCCGTTCTTGCGCCGTAGATCTGGTTGGCGCGCTTCTCGAAGGCCTCGGCAAACATGCGGAAGGCGCGATCGAACATCGTGCCCATCAACGCGCCGAGAATGCGGCTCTTGAACTCGTAGTCGATGAAGAAGTGCACCTCGCAGCCGCTATCGGCCGGGTCGAAGCGCCAGATATTGCTGAGATATTTGAAAGGGCCGTCGATGTATTTGACATCGATGGCCTTCTCGTCGGGCTTCAGCAGCACCTGCGTGGTAAAGGTCTCGCGGATCGCCTTGTAACCGATGCTCATGTCGGCAAGGAGGATGGTGCGGCCGTCGCGCTCCTTGCGCGAGCGCACGCTGAGCGCTTCGCACAGCGGCAGGAATTGCGGATAGGCCTCGACGTCCGCGACCAGCGCGAACATCTCCTGCGGCGTATGGGCGACGCGACGGATGGCTTCGAATTTCGGCATTCGGGGATCAGCTGGTCTTTTTGAGCTGCGCTTCCCGCGCCGCGCGCAGCCTGGCGAAATCCTCGCCGGCATGATGCGAGGAGCGCGTCAGCGGGCTCGACGCCATGAGAAGGAAACCCTTGGTCTTGCCGATCGTCTCGAAGGACTTGAACTCCTCCGGGGTGACGAAGCGGATCACCGGATGGTGCTTCTTCGACGGCTGCAGATACTGGCCGATGGTCATGAAGTCGACATTGGCCGAGCGCAGATCGTCCATCAGCTGCAGGATCTCGTTCCGCTCCTCACCCAAGCCCACCATGATGCCGGACTTGGTGAAGATCGACGGGTCGAGCTCCTTGACCCGCTGCAGCAGCCGGATCGAATGGAAATAGCGGGCGCCCGGCCGCACGGTCAGGTAGTTGGACGGCACGGTCTCGAGGTTGTGGTTGAAGACGTCGGGCTTCGCCGCCACGACGATCTCCAGCGCGCCGTCCTTGCGCAGGAAGTCCGGCGTCAGGATCTCGATCGTGGTCGAGGGCGCCGCCGCGCGGATGGCGCGGATGACCTCGGCGAAATGCTGCGCGCCACCATCGGCAAGGTCGTCGCGGTCGACCGAGGTGATGACGACGTGGCTCAGCCCCATCTGCTTGACGGCATGCGCGACGCGCGCCGGCTCATCGGGATCGAGCGCGGTCGGGATGCCGGTGGCGACGTTGCAGAAGGCGCAGGCGCGCGTGCAGATTTCGCCCATGATCATGAAGGTGGCGTGCTTCTTGTCCCAGCACTCGCCGATGTTCGGGCAGCCGGCTTCCTCGCACACCGTGACCAGCTTGTGCGACTTCACGATTTCGCGCGTTTCGGCGTAGCCCTTCGTGACCGGCGCCTTGACGCGGATCCAGTCGGGCTTGCGCAGCACCTCCTGGTCCGGCTTGTGCGCCTTTTCGGGGTGCCGCACGCGCGGCGCATTGGCGATCGTGTCGAGGACAGTGACCATCTCAAACCCGGTTCCTGAGCGATCGCCTGTCCGGCGCCCGCATTCCAACGTCACTTAGGACTTTTCGGCGCAAAGAAAAAGGCCACGCCGGCGCATGCCGCCACGGCCTTTTTCGCATAGCGGTATCGATGCCGGCTAACGGCGCACCAGCCGTCCTACAAAGATCAGCAGGCAGGCGCCAATGAAGCCCGTGATCAGATAGGCGAACCAGCCAACGCCGAAAGACTGGAAATTGAGAGCTTGCAGGATTGCATTCAGCACGACCGCGCCGACGATGCCCAAGATGATGTTCATGAAGATGCCGGTGTTGGTCTTCATCACCATCTCGGCGAGCCACCCCGCCAAACCGCCGATGATGATGGCCGCCAGCCAGCCCACGCCATTCACGTCCATATGCCCACTCCTCCTGTGACGGGTGAAAATGCATCCGGAAACGAACTGCCTTGCCGCCGAGGCTCCCAGATTTTCGCAGGTGAGTCTCGCATGGTAAATCTATCATGCGTTGAGCGCCCTGCCATAGGCGTCGAGCACGCTTTCCTTCATCATCTCCGACAGGGTCGGGTGCGGGAAGATGGTGTGCATCAGCTCTTCCTCGGTGGTTTCGAGGTTCATCGCCACGACGAAGCCCTGAATCAGCTCGGTCACTTCCGCGCCGACCATGTGCGCGCCGAGCAACTGGCCGGTCTTCTTGTCGAGGATGGTCTTGATAAAGCCCTGGTCCTCACCGAGCGCGATCGCCTTGCCGTTGGCGCCGAACTGGAAACGGCCGACGCGGATGTCCCTGCCCTCGGCCTTGGCCCTGGCTTCGGTCAGGCCAACCGAGGCGACTTGCGGGTTGCAATAGGTGCAGCCGGGGATTTTCTGCTTGTCGGTGGCATGAACGCCAGGGACATTGGCGATCTTCTCGATGCAGACCACGCCTTCATGCTCGGCCTTGTGGGCGAGCATCGGCGGGCCGGCGACATCGCCGATGGCGTAGATGCCGGGCACATTGGTCTTGCCGTAACCGTCGACGACGACGCAGCCGCGGTCCGTCTTGACGCCAAGTGCCTCCAGGCCGAGGCCCTCGATGTTGCCCTGCACGCCGACGGCCGAGATCATGCGGTCGGCGGTGATCTTCTCGACCTTGCCGTCCTTCATCTCGACATGCGCCGTCACCGAGTTGGCGCCCTTCTCGACCTTGGTCACCTTGGCCTCGAGGATGATCTTCATGCCTTGCTTCTCGAACTGCTTCTGCGCGAATTTCGAGACCTCGGCATCCTCGACCGGCATCACCGCCGGCAGCAGCTCGACCACCGTCACCTCGGCGCCCATGGTGCGGTAGAAGGAAGCGAACTCGATGCCGATCGCGCCCGAGCCCATGACCAGCAGCGACTTCGGCATCTCCTTCGGCACCATCGCCTCGAAATAGGTCCAGATCAGCTTGCCGTCCGGCTCGATGCCGGGCAGCGCGCGCGGCCGGGCGCCGGTCGCGAGGATGATATGCTTGGCGGTGTAGGTGCCCTCGCCCTTGACGCCTTTCGGCACCGGCGGCTGCGGCTCCATCGGCTTCTTGGCGGTCTTGGAGACAACGATCTCGCCCGGCTTCGAAAGCTTGGCCTCTCCCCAGATGACATCGACCTTGTTCTTCTTCATCAGGAAGGCGACGCCGCCGTTCAGCCTCAGCGACACCTTGCGCGAACGGTCGACCACGGCCGCCGTGTCGGCGCTGACCTTGCCACCATCGAGCTTCAGCCCGTAATCCTTGAGGTGATCGGAATAGTGCATGATCTCGGCCGAACGCAGCAGAGCCTTGGTTGGAATGCAGCCCCAGTTCAGGCAGATGCCGCCGAGATGCTCGCGCTCGACGATCGCGGTCTTGAAGCCGAGCTGGGCGGAGCGCACCGCGGTGACATAGCCGCCGGGGCCGGAGCCGATGATGATGACGTCGTAGGATTCAGCCACGGGTTTCTCCCTGGTTTTCTAGAGTTCCAGCATCACGCGCACCAGCGGTGCCAGCGCCTTGCCGATGTTTCGCGTGTTTTCGGCATCGAGATGGACACCGTCGAGCGGCGTGGTGACAGCGACGGAGCCGGCGTCGAAGAAGCCGCAGCCTGCTTCGTCGGCGAGTGCCGAATATTGCGGCGCCAGCCGCTTCGAGGCTTCGTCGCCGCCGGCGAACATCTCTTTGAATTCGGCGTTATCGGTGCGCGTGACGGCGGGCGGCGCGACGAGCAGGATTTGCGGCGCCAGCCATTCGAACGGATAGTCGTGGCCGCGCACGATGTCGATCAGGCGCTGCATGCCCTGCTTGGCGGCGACCGGATTGCCGTGGATCCACGGCTTCATGTCGTTGGCGCCGAGCATGATGACGATCAGGTCGAGCGGCGCGTGACTCATCAGGATCGTCGGCAGCACCTTCGCGCCGTTGCGGTCGGCGCCGGCGAGATGATCGTCGAA
>NZ_RZOI01000940.1:0-1965 GCF_004022645.1 Mesorhizobium sp. M4A.F.Ca.ET.020.02.1.1
GCCGGATTCGGCCGAGACGTGGGCAGCGATGGTGTGGGCGAGGCCGGTCGGGTGCAGCCGCGCCAGCGGCGCCGCGGCAGCGGTGCAGACAAAACCGTCGAGCAGGACCGGCACATTGTTGCGGCGCGCGGCGAGCGTGGCGCCGAAGATGGCGGCGAGCTCGCGGCCGCCAAGGGCTGCGGCGATCTTCAGCGGGTCGGACAGCGCGTCGGCATGGCGCTTGAGGCCGGCTTCGATCGCGGTCACCTTGCGCTCCAGGCCGGCATCGTCGACGCCGGTGCCGCGCCCGGTCCATTTCTCGGCGCCGCCGCCGAACAGGGCGGCAGAAATCGCCGCCGCCGGCGTGGTGTTGCCGATGCCCATTTCGCCGAAGCAGACGAGGTCGATATCCTTGGTCACCGCGTCATGGCCGGCCGAGACGGCGGCGAGGAAGGCCTTCTCGTCCATCGCCGGCACTTCGGTGAAGTCGCCGGTCGGATGGTCGAGGTCGAGCGGGATGACGTCGAGCTCGGCGCCAGCGATGCGGGCGAGCTGGTTGATGGCGGCGCCGCCGCCGGCGAAATTCGCCACCATCTGTACGGTGACTTCCGACGGGAAGGCCGAGACGCCCTGCGCGGTGACGCCGTGATTGCCGGCAAAGACGAAGACCTTCACCTTGTCCAGCTTCGGCATGTCGCGGCCCTGCCAGCGCCCCAGCCAGGCGGCGATGGTTTCCAGCCGGCCGAGGCTGCCTTGCGGCTTGGTCAGCGTGTCCTGGCGGCGGGCGACGGCATTGGCCGCGGTGTCGCTGCCGGCCGGCAGATCGAGGCAGGCAGCGCGAAGTTCATCAAGCGATTTGAAAGACATGGGGGCAAAGTCTCCGAAAGAGAGTCAGGATAGGGATACGGAAGCGACGAGCAGGACTGCGATCTCGCCAAGTTGCTGAAGGGCGCCGATCGTGTCGCCGGTCTGGCCGTCGATCTGGTTGAGGCAAAGGGCGCGGAACGCGGCAAACAGCAGACCAAGCAGGACGATCGCGACTATGGCGCCGCCTGGCGCAAGCAGGAGGAGTGGTATCGCGCCGAGCACGGCGCCGGCTATTGCGGCCTCGGCCGAGACGCCGCCGGCGCCGGCCGAGAGGCCGTCGGACCGCGCCGGGGGCAAGAGATGCATGAAGGCGCCCAGCAATCCGCGCGAGGCGGCGTGCGCGGCAATGAGCGCCAGAAGGGCCTGTGTGGGGTCGGCGAATTCCGAAATCGCGCTCCAGCGGATCAGCAGCGACAGGGCCAGTGCCGACGCGCCATAGGCGCCGATGCGGCTGTCGCGCATGATCTCCAGTTTTCCACCGCGCGACTTGCCGCCGCCAAAGCCATCGGCGACATCGGACAACCCATCCTCGTGCAGGCAGCCGGTGGTGAGCAATGTTGCGGCAAGCGCAAGTGCTGCCGCCGGACCCATGGCAAGGCCGAACCGTTCCGCAGTGGCGTAGACGACCGCGCCGATCAGTCCGACGGCAAGCCCGGCGACCGGGGCGGCCCAGATCGCGGCGGCGAGGCTGCGCCCGCGAAAATCAAAGACGGGCAGCGGCAGCCTGGTGAAGAAGACCAGGCAAAGGGCGATATCATCGAGGACTTGCCGGAGCGAAAGGGGAAAGTTCTTGAGCTTCATGCCCTAGCCCCTCGCAATGGCATGGAAGAACGTCCCGCTGACATGGCCGCGCCGATAGCCGGAGGCGCCGAGCGGATTGCCCTGGCCGTCGGCAAGGTCGGCCAGCGGCTCGTCGTTGCCGGCAGCGAGCATCTGCGCATAGTGGAATTCATGGCCGCGGATCAGCGTGCCCTCGGCTCCGAGCGGGCAAGCGGCGCGCAGCCGCGCCTCGCGGTAGCCGAGGTTCATTTTGCGCTTGGCGAAGCTGGTCGAATGGCCGAGCAGGCCAAGCATCGGATGCGTGTCGCCTGCCGCGTCCTCAAGAGTCTCGCCCAGCAC
>NZ_RZOI01000941.1:0-1963 GCF_004022645.1 Mesorhizobium sp. M4A.F.Ca.ET.020.02.1.1
CGTCGCAAGCGCGCGCACGCCACCCTTGCGTCTTGACCGCCGATTGACCATCCTCTTGCCAGGTCGTGCATCCAGAAGGAGTCGCGGCATGGGGTTTTTGGCGCATGGGATCCATGCGCGGGCGCGGTTGGGGGATCGCATATGCCGACGCTTTATGCGTTGAAACCAGCCTTCCAGGCGAGGCTGCGGCCGCTGGCCGATCGCCTGGCCAGCGCCGGCGTCACCGCCAACCAGATCACGCTGCTGGCCGCTGGCCTTTCCGTCGCCACCGGCGTGGTGGTGGCTGCCTTCGCGGCCCATCCGGCCGTATTCCTGCTGATGCCGGTGGCGCTGTTTACGCGCATGGCGCTCAACGCGATCGACGGCATGCTGGCACGGGAACATGGGCAGGCGTCAAAACTCGGCATGTATCTCAACGAGCTCTGCGACGTCGTCTCCGACCTGGCGCTGATCCTCGCTTTCGCCGCCCTCTTCCCGGCCTGGGGCGTGGTCGCCTTCGCGATCATGGCGGTCATCGTCGAGTTCGCCGGCGTGCTCGGCATCGCCGCGGGGGCGGCGCGCGACTATGCAGGGCCGTTCGGCAAGAGCGACCGGGCGCTGGCGCTGGGCGTCATCGGCGCGTTGATCGTTTTCGGCCTGTGGCCGGTGGCACTCACGCCCTTTGTGTTTCCGGCGCTCGCAACACTGTCGCTGGCGACCGCCATCAACCGGATACGCAGCGGCCTTAGAGGAGCAGTCGGGCAATGAGCGACCTCGGGGGCAACACCATGATCCATCAGCAGAATATCGCCGCAGCAGCACCGGCGAGCCTCCAACGCGTGGCCGAGGAGCGGACCTTCAAGACCCATGACGGCACCGAGATCTTCTACCGCTACTGGCCGGCGCTCGGCGAGCAGCCCAGGGGCGCCATCCTTCTCTTCCATCGCGGCCACGAGCATGGCGGGCGAATGGCGCATCTGGTCGACGAGCTCGCAATGCCCGGCTACGCCTTCTACGCCTGGGACGCGCGCGGCAACGGCCGCTCGGCCGGCGAGCGCGGCTATGCGCCGTCCTTCGCCGCGCTGGTGCGCGACATCGACTGCTTCGTGCGCGAGATCGCCCGCGACGGTTTTTCCCAGCGTGACGTAGCACTCATCGCGCAATCCTTCGGCGCCGTGCTCGCCGCCGCCTGGGTGCATGATTATGCGCCCGACATCCGCGCGCTGGTGGTGGCTTCGCCCGCCTTCTCGGTCAAGCTCTACGTGCCCTTCGCCAAGGAGGGTATCGCGCTCTGGCAGCGGCTCAAGGGGCGCTTCTTTGTCAATTCCTACGTCAAGGCCAAGTTCCTGACGCATGATCCGGAGCGCATCGCCTCCTTCGACGCCGATCCGCTGATCACGAGGCCGATCGCCTCCAACATACTGGTCGAGCTCTACACGCATGCCGCCCGCATCGTCGCGGACGCGCGCGCCATCACCGTGCCGACACAGCTGCTGATCTCGGGCGCCGACTGGGTGGTGCGGCACGGCCCGCAGCACGAATTCTTCGTCAACCTGGCAAGCCCCGCCAAGGAGCGGCATGTGCTGCCCGGTTTCTTCCACGACACGCTGGGCGAGCGCGACCGCAAGTACGCGCTCGACCTAGTCCGGCCATTCCTCGAAAAGCAGTTTTCAGCGCCGGAGAAGCCTGCCGACCTGACCGCGGCCGACCGCTCCGGCTACACGCGCGACGAGGCCGACAGGCTCGCCTCCCCGCTGCCGCTGCTGTCGCCCAAGGGCCTCTACTGGGCGATGAGCCGCGCCTTCATTCGCATCGGCTCCTGGTTCTCCACCGGCCTCAAGACGGGGATCACCACCGGCTTCGATTCGGGCTCCACCCTTGACTACGTCTATGAGAACGACGCCCGGGGTGAGACCCATCTCGGCCGCATGATCGACCGCACCTTCCTCGACGCCATCGGCTGGCGCGGCATACGCCAGCGCAA
>NZ_RZOI01000942.1:0-1961 GCF_004022645.1 Mesorhizobium sp. M4A.F.Ca.ET.020.02.1.1
AGCGAACTGCACGAGCCGTTCTGCGATCTTGTCGAGACTCTGACCGAGCGTTTCGCCGCGGCTGGGCTCGGACTGCGCGGCGACCGCAAGAAGTCGCTGTTCCGCATCAATCGCGACGTGCGCTTCTCCAATGACAAGCGGCCCTACAACCGGCATCTGTCGGCGATCCTGTCGCCTGATGGCACCAAGATGGAGCAGGGCGTCTTCTACGTGCATATCGGGCTCGAGCGGTGCTTCTCCGGCGTCGCCTGGTGGCAGCCCAGTCCAGAACTGCTGCTCGCCATGCGCAACGCCATCGCGGCAAGGCCGGAGAAGTATCGCGCGCTGGTGGCGGCGTTGAAGAAAAACGGTCTCGAATTCGAGACCGAGGACCGCATGAAGCGCACGCCGCGCGGCTTTGAGCATGTCACCGACAGCGACCTGGCCGAAGCCATCCGCAACCGGCACTTTTACGTCCAGCATGCAATCGATCCGGCCGGAATCCACTCGCCGGCGCTGGTCGACGAGCTCGTCGATTTCACCTTGCGCGCCAAGCCGCTGCTCGACTGGGGCAGGGCGATCCAGGGCAAGGCGCAATAGCGCGGAGCCTTGCTCGCGTGCACCGGTGATCATTTCCGCTGATCGTTTGGCTCAAGCGAATTGGTGTGACAAGGGGGGCGACGCTCCCTACATCAGGCCGTTCAAGGAGTGGTCGATGTCGGCGGAAGCGATTTCCGAAAGCAGTGCGAAGAGCGATTTCTGGGACGGCGTGCGGCTCTCGATGCCCGTCGTGGTCGCCTCGGCGCCATTCGCGCTGCTGTTCGGGGCGATTGCCGTCGACAATGGTTTCTCGGTCCTTGAAGCCTTCCTGATGAGCGCCCTGATCTTCGGCGGCGCCAGCCAGATGGTCGGCATCGAACTGTTCGGCCAGCATGTCGCGCCGTGGCTGATTGTGCTGTCGATCTTCGCCGTGAACTTCCGCCACGTGCTCTATTCCGCCGGCCTCGGCCGGCGCATTTCACACTGGCCGGTGGTGCAGCAGGCGCTCGGCTTCTTCATCATGACCGATCCGCAATACGCCGTGTCGGAGGCGAGGGCGCAATCCGGCGAGACCGTCGGCTTTGCCTGGTATCTCGGGCTCGGCCTGCCGGTCTATGTGTTCTGGGTGATCGAAAGCGCGCTTGGCGCGGTGTTCGGCAAGCTCATTCCCGACACGCATGCGCTGGGCATCGACTTCCTGCTGCCGATCTATTTCCTCGGCCTCGTCATGGGCTTCCGCAAGCGGCCGCTGTGGCTGCCTGTGGTCGTGGCGAGCGCCGTTGCCTCCACCATCGCCTACAAGACGGTGGGCTCGCCCTGGCACGTTTCCATCGGCGCCGTCGCCGGCGTGCTGCTCGCCGTCATACTGCCGCCGCATCACAGCGGCGTGGGGGAACGGCCATGAGCACCACCTTCTGGATCATCATAGCCGGCGCTGTCGCCACCTATCTCACCCGCGTCGGCGGCCATCTGGTCATCTCGCGCTTCGACAACGTCCACCCGCGCGTCGAGGCCGGGCTGAACGCCGTGCCGGCGGCGGTGCTGACCACGCTGGTGGCGCCGGCGGCGCTTGGCGCCGGTCCCGCCGAATGGGCGGCGCTGATCGTCGCCGCGGCCGTGTCGCTGCGCGGCGGGTTGATGGCGATGTTTTTGGCCGGTGCCGCCGTGCTGATACTGGCCAGGCAGTTCGCAGGGTAAGTTTCTGGTCCGAGCTGACTGCCGGTTCAATTTCGTGCTTCTTTGGTGCGTGTCGGCGCCGCCCTTCATTGCCCTGCCGGGCATTTCTCCCCGTATAGTGACGGGGAGAAAGGGCTGATGTCCGAACCGGATAGATAGGTAACAGAATGGACCGATTGCATAGGTGACAGTTTTCTCCCTCGCCGGAGGACCCGGCGATGGTTTGGCGAGAGACTGGCATCATGGACGAGCGGCTTCGTTTTGTA
>NZ_RZOI01000943.1:0-1960 GCF_004022645.1 Mesorhizobium sp. M4A.F.Ca.ET.020.02.1.1
CCGCTTGTCAATCCAGGCGGCGAGGTCCAGGAGGTGAACGCCCTTGGCGGCTTTCTGGCTCTGCTCGATCCGCACCACGGGCAAATCAATCTCGCCCTCGGTGGTCTTGCGGACGAATTGCTGCGGCGTGAGGTGCTGGAAGAAGCTGGCGCAAACCTTGTCGATCGGGATCACGGCGGCACCGTCGAACTGTGCCATGAGTAGGAAAGCGGTGTTCATGCCGTGGCTTCCTCGTCCTCGAACGGGCCGTTGACCGCAACGCAATTGCGCCGCGTCTCGTCTGCCCAGGCGTTATCGCCATAGTCGCATTCTTTGCAAACCTCGCATTCGTGCACCGGGACAGAGCAAGAGCAATCCTTGTGACAGCCGGCATTGCACCCGCCAATCGATTTCCACCTATGCCCGACAACGGAGCAGTGTGCGGCGCGCGCCTCGATCTCCAAGCGCGCGACTTCGGCCTTTGCCTTCTCAAGGCGATCAAGAACGGTCTCGCTCACGGCTGCAAGCCTCCCCGAATATCCTCCTCGATTGACTGCGCCGCGTTATGGCGGGCGTCGCAGTAGCCTCGATTTCGATCCGCCTCTTTGCGGGCGAGGCCTGCGCACCGCTCGCGCTCGGCAGCAACCGCCGCGTCAATGCCGGCGTCGGCCGCGCCGTCGAACTCGGCAACGAAACGCTGGCGCTCGGCGAGGATCGCGCGGGCGATGTACACCGCGCCGTGGAAGCTGCCGACGACAACGCCGGTCTCGGCCGAATAGGCGATGTCGGTTGCCGCCTTCATGATGTCTGCCGGTATCTCGTCGTGAACGTGCGGGATAAGCTTGCTCGCCTTGGTCTGGTGATCCTCGCAATGCGAGAAGCCATGGTCGCCGGGGCCGAAACCTCTCCCGCACTGGCTGCAAAATGTCGCCGGAAATTTTGGGGCGCGCTGCTTGTTCATTAGATTTCCCTCCTGTAAACAAACCCGTTGATGTTCAGAACGTCGGGCAAGGGCGGCATGGCCGCGCTCGCGTCTATGCCAAGCTCGCCCAGGCAGGCGGCAATGTGCGGCTCGGCCTCAGCACCGCGTATCTCGCGGTCATAGCCGATCCAGTTCGGATCGTTCGGCGCGCGCTCGCTGATCTCCAGCTTGCCGGCGAACTCGCGGACCAGGATCACCTTGACCAGCACGTCGCCGCTGGCGAGGTGGCCGGCCCAGAAGCGCATGGCGGCTTTGCGCGCTTGGGTCGTGTCGTCGGGCCGCTCTTTCCTGGGCGGGCGGAAAACGATCGTGCCATTGCGGCGGATCAGGGCGACTGAGGCAAAGGGGGTCATGACCGTTCTCAATGAGGAGTGTCGAGAAGGCAGGCGGCGACGATCGCCGCGAGCGTGAAAAGGTACGGGTGGCGGATCACGATCGCGGCCATCACTCGCCCCTCAGATAGTCAGAGACTTCAACCCAGCGCTCGGCGACGGCTTCAAGATCGCCGCGCGCCGCGTCCTCTCGGTCGATGACGACTTTCCAGGCGTCGGGATCAATGATCTCGTCAAGCGCCGCCTGTATCAGTCCTTCGATGACGGGCGGGTCCAGGGCGTCAAGCTCCCAACTCTCGTCGCCGTGCTCGGCCGCATATTCGGCGAAGCGAGCGTCGGTTTCCTTCGCGGGGTTCGGCGGCGGGTTGTACTCCTCGATCTGGTCCATGTTGAGCGCGAGGCGCTTCACCATGACGCCGCGCCGGGCGAACATGCGGAGCCGATCGCCGTTGTCGCGCGTCATGTCCAGGCCGCTGGGATCGTGGTCGCCGAAGTGAAAAACGATCGGACGCTTGCCTGCGCGGATAGCCTGGGCAAACCTCTTGCCGGCCCGGTACTGCTCCGATTGCGAGGTGTAGCCGCGACAGGCGAAGTACGGCACGCGCATGCGGGTGCAAATCGGCTCGATCACGCCAACGAGCGCGTCTTTCTCAATCCACACCTCGGG
>NZ_RZOI01000944.1:0-1943 GCF_004022645.1 Mesorhizobium sp. M4A.F.Ca.ET.020.02.1.1
CAGCCTGACCGTGCTTGTCGGCCATCGCCTCGACCTCGTCGAAACGCCTGTATTCCTGTGGGTTCTGGCGATCGTGGCGCTGCTTGCCGCCTTCGCCCTGCTGTTTGCCGGATTCGCCTTGTCGAGGCTGTGGAACTTCGGCGATCGCGGCGGCCGCGATCTGTCGGTCGGCGCACTGCTGGCGCTTCTGGTGCTTGCTCCCTTCGGCGTCGCCGCCTACTGGGCGACGACCTCGCCGCCGCTCAGGGACATTTCGACCGATCTCGACGATCCGCCGGTGCTCGACACGTCGGACCGGACGGCGGACATGAATGTGCTTTCGCCGCCCACGCCCGGCGAGCAGCGGCTGCAAGGCGATGCCTATCCGTTGGTCACCGGCCGCAGCTACAATCTGCCGTTCGAAACCGTGGTCGACGCGGTGGAAACCGTGCTCGACCGGCGCGACTGGCAACTGCAGGGGCCGTATCCCGAAACAGACGGCCAAAGCGAGGTGACGATCAACGCGCTGGCCAGGAGTTTCGTGCTGGGCCTGCCGGCCGATGTCGCGATCCGCATCGCCGATGACGGCAACACCGTCATTGTCGATATGCGTTCAGCCTCCCGCTACGGCCGCCACGACCTAGGCGACAACGCCGCCCGCATCGTCGATTTCCTTGGCGAGCTCGATCAGGAAGTGGCTGGGCAAGTGGGGGCGGCGCCGGCCGAATGAGATCTAGCCGGCCGGGGTGAAAATGCCGTCAATGGCCGCGTCGCCGCCGGTGCTGACCAGGCCGCGCGCCACCAGGTCCTCCAGATGCGCCAGCACCGACAGGCCGGCGGCGCCATGCAGGCGCGGGTCGGTGTCGCGGTAGATCGCCGCCACCATCTCCTTGATCGTGCGGTCGCCGCCACGGATGCGTTCCAGGATCGCCCGCTCGCGCATCTTGCGATGCGCCTTCAGCCCGCGCATGAAGCTGCGCGGCTTGGTTACCGGCCCGCCATGGCCGGGCAGCAGCACGCGGTCGTCGCGCTCGATCAACTTGTCGAGCGAGCCCATATAGTCGGCCATGGCGCCGTCGGGCGGCGCCACGATGGAAGTTGCCCACGCCATGACATGGTCGGCGGAAAACAGGATGCCTGTTCCCTCGAGCGCGAACGCCGCGTGGTTGGCGGCATGCCCCGGCGTCAACACCGTCCTGATCGCCCAGCCGTCGCCCTGGACCAGCGCACCGTTGGCGAGCGCGGTATCTGGAACGAAATCCGTGTCGGCGCTGGCATCGAGCGGGTTGACCTCGCCGATGCGCAAGGGCCGCGCCGGACGGTGTGGGCCTTCGCCGAGCACGGCCGCTCCGGTGCGCTCCTTCAGCCGCGCCGCCAGCGGGGAATGGTCGCGATGAGTATGGCTGACAAAGATATGGCTGACCGGCCTGCCGCCGATCGCCTCGATCAGCGCCTGTAGATGCGCGTCGTCGTCAGGTCCCGGATCGATCACCGCGAGCGTCTCGCGGCCTATCAAGTAGCTATTGGTTCCGTGAAAGGTGAACGGACTGGGGTTTCTGGCGGTGAGGCGTTGCACGTCCGGCGCGACGGTCACCGCCTTGCCGTAAGCGGGATCGAAGCGCGTGTCGAACTTGAGGGGCATGGGGCGCGAAGCTCCGTTCCGTGAGACGGCAAAAGCGATTGCCGCATAACACGGAAGCCAATATAGGAAAACGCGAGGCCGCATGTCGGCGACAGCTTGAATGGGATGACCATGGCACTTGCAGCAACGATGCGTCCGCTTGTTTCTCTGGCACTGCCTGAAAAGGGCGCGGCGCGGCTGGCGACGCAGCTCCTGCTGGCGATTGCCGGCACGCTGCTCCTGACCCTATCGGCCAAGACCAAAGTCGTGCTCGGCCCGGTCGACATCTCGCTGCAGACGCTCGCCGTGTTGCTGATTGCATCGGCGTTCGGCCACGCCGAGG
>NZ_RZOI01000945.1:0-1943 GCF_004022645.1 Mesorhizobium sp. M4A.F.Ca.ET.020.02.1.1
CCCGCGACTGGATCGAGCAGCTCACCGATCTCAAGATCGCCACGACCTTCGGCGGCGGCAGGCTGGCGGCCGAACTGGTGCTGACCCTGCTGAAGGACGGCAGCTACCGCAAGCATGTCGAGGCGTTGCGCATCCGGCTTGCGCGCGCCATGGCCGAAACGAGTGCCCGCCTGAAGTCGATCGGCATCACGCCGTGGATCGACCAGCCGGCCGGCCTGTTCCTGTGGTGCAGCCTGCCGGAGGGCGTGGATGCAGCCGAAGTCGCCCGCCGCGCGCTGGCCGACAATGTCGTGCTGGCGCCCGGCAATGCGTTCAGCCTGTCCGGAACGGCCAGCCGCTTCCTGCGCTTCAACGTCGCCCAGTCGGGTGACGAACACATCTTCACGGCGCTCGCAGCGGCGATGTCCGGGTAGTCCGGTCAGCGCGCCGCGCAAATCTCCCGCACGCAATCGCGCAGCCAGCGTTGCGCCGGATCGGCGTCGAGGCGCGGGTGCCAGAGCATCGAGATGGTCACCTCCGCCGTCGCGACCGGCAAGGCAAAGCTGAACATGCCGGCGCGCGCCCCTTCGGTGTGCCGCTCAGGGACGCTGGCGATCAGGTCGGACGCGCGCGCCAGGGCGAGTGCCGCCGAAAAGCCCGACACCATGGATACCACGGTCCGCCGCAGCCCAAGCTGTTCCAGCGCCTCGTCGATCGGTCCCCTCTCGCGGCCGCGCCTCGAAACGCTGATGTGGCGGCCGGCCGCGAAGCGCTCCGGCGTGACGGCGCCCTGGCTCAGCGGATGGCCGGCCCGCGCCGCGCCGATGAAGCGGTCGCGAAAGAGCGTCTGGATGCGGATCTCGGGTCCGGTCTCGCCGGCGACGCCGATCTCCAGATCGATGGTCGCGTCGCGCAGCGAAGCGACGTCCTTGTCGGACTTCGGCGCGAAACGCAGCCGCACATTGGGAGCTTGCGCGCCGACGCTGGCGACAAGCCGCGGCCCGAACTCCTCGACGAAGCTCTCATTGGTGCGCAGCGTGAAAGTCCGATCCAGGCCTTGCAGGTCTAGCAGCCTGGCGGGGCGCAGTAGAGCTTCGCCCTCCTCGACCACGCGGCCCACCTGCAGCCGCAATTCCTGCGCGCGCGGCGTCGGCACAAGGCCCCGGCCGGCGCGGACCAGCAGCGGATCGCCGGTCGCCTCGCGCAGGCGCGCCAGCGTGCGGCTCATCGCCGACGGGCTGAGGCGCAGCCTTTGCGCGGCGCGCGCCACACTGCCTTCGTTCAGCAGGACATCCAGCGCGACAAGCAGGTTGAGGTCGGGCGACGGCATGCCCGGACCATAGCACGGATATATGGCGTCGCATGCATGAATAAGATGCAAATACTGCGTCTTCCGCCATGCCAGCCACAAGCGTACGACCGGCCGACAGATCGGCCTTGGCGGTGCCACCGGCAATGCCAGGGCAAAGGAGCAAAATCTTGGCGGACATTGCGGAAAAAATTGGAACCGAGAGCAGCTGGAATGGCCGCGCTGCGCCCACGCGGGTCGGATGGGCGCTGGCCAGCCTGTCGCTTGCCACGCTGTTGCCCTCGCTCGGCACCAGCATCGCCAGCGTCGGCCTGCCGGCCCTGATGCAGGCGTTCGGCGCCTCGTTCCAGTCCGTGCAATGGGTGGTGCTGGCCTACCTGCTTGCCATCACCACCATGATCGTCAGCGCCGGGCGGCTGGCCGACATTGTCGGCCGCCGGCCGCTGCTGCTCGGCGGCATCGCCCTGTTCACGGCCAGCTCGGCGCTCTGCGCGCTGGCGCCGTCGCTTGGCCTGCTGATCGCGGTGCGGGCCGCGCAAGGCCTTGGCGCGGCGGTGATGATGGCGCTGACGCTGGCCTTCGTCGCCGGCACCGTCCCTAAGGCCAGGATCGGCAGCGCCATGGGCCTGCTCGGCGCCATGTCGTCGATCGGCAC
>NZ_RZOI01000946.1:0-1942 GCF_004022645.1 Mesorhizobium sp. M4A.F.Ca.ET.020.02.1.1
GTCAGATACTTAACGTGCGAATTAACTTGACAGCAAGTCGATTCCTTTGCAAGTCTAATATCGAAATGCCGTTGCAAATAATGAAATGCACAAAGGCCCGTCAAAAGGCCCTCGGCATCTCAGGGCACTTGGTTTCCGCAGCGCGGAATGGAGGGAAAAATGACCACACTTCAAGCCGGCGAAATGAACCGGCTGAGGAAGAACAGCCTTGGCGTCGGCGCCATCACCTTCATGGTGATCTCGGCCGCCGCGCCGCTCACGGCCGTCGCCGGCGGCACGCCGCTCGGCATGCTGATGGGCAACGGCGCCGGCTTTGCCGGCACCTATCTGATCGTGACAATCCTGCTGCTCCTGTTCGCGGTCGGCTATGTCGCCATGTCGCGCCATGTCGGCAATGCCGGGGCATTCTACGCTTACGCGGCGAGGGGCCTTGGCGGTCTCGCCGGCGGCGCCACCGCGCTGATCGCGATCCTTTCCTACAATGCCATGCAGATCGGTGTCATGGGCTTGCTGGGCGCTGCCACCGCCGGGCTGTTCGCCGGCTGGGGCATCACGCTGCCCTGGTGGGTCTGGAGCTTCATCGCCATCGCCATCGTCGCCGTGCTCGGCTACCGCCAGGTCGACCTGTCGGCCAAGATCCTGACCGTGCTGGTGCTTGCCGAATACGTCGTCGTGCTGATCCTCGATCTCACCATCCTGAAGACCGGCGGCGATAGCGGCCTGTCGGCCGCACCGTTCAGCTGGAGTCAGATCACCAGCGGCGCGCCGGCCATCGCCATCCTGTTCTGCTTTGCCGCCTTCATCGGCTTCGAGGCGACGACGATCTATGCCGAGGAAGCGCGCGACCCCAAGGTCACCATTCCGCGCGCGACCTATTTCTCGGTCATCCTGATCGGCCTTTTCTACATGGTCACAGCCTGGCTGATGGCGGTCGGCGCCGGCGTCGACAAGCTGCTGCCCGCGCTTCAGGCGCTGCAGGACCCGACCACCTTCCTGTTCGGCCTGTCGGACCGCTACGCGGGGACCTTGCTCACCCATGCGATGAGCATCCTCTTCGTATCGAGCCTCTTCGCGGGTGTGCTGGCCTTCCACAATGCGGTTGCCCGCTACATCTATGTCGCCGGCCGCGAGAAGCTCCTGCCGCAGTCGATCGGCGTGACGCATTCGGCGCATCAGAGCCCGCATGTCGCCTCGGTCATCCAGACCGTGCTTGCCTTTGTCGTCGTCGGGCTCTTCGCGGTGCTCGGTCTCGACCCCGTGCTGGCGCTGTTCTCGTGGTTGACCAACGTCGCCACGCTCGGCGTCATCGTGATGATGGCGGTCGCCTCGCTCGCCGTCGTGATGTACTTCCGCGCCAACCCCTCCCATCAGGAGAATGCGCTGAAGACTACGATCCTGCCGGGCCTCACGTTCATCGCTTTCGCGATCATCATCTATCTCATCGTCATCAATTTCGGCAGCCTGTCAGGCGCGGGCGGCTTCCTCGGCGTGTTCCTGCCGGCGCTGGTACTGATCGCAGCCGTGGTCGGCCTGCTCTTGGCAGGCGCCTTGAAGGGCCGCGATCCGATCGCCTTCGAGAACCTTGGCAAGCCGCTCAAGGATTGATGAGCAAAAAGGGCGGCGCCTGGCGCCGCCCTTTTTCAGGAACGGGAGCAGCGGCATGAGCTTTGCCGAGCGCATAAGTGTCGAGGCGCTGGAGGCCGATCCGTATCCGATCTATGCGGAACTGAGGCGCATCGCTCCGGTCGCCTTCGTGCCGGCGGTCAACCTGTGGTTCGTCACCCGCTGGAAGGATGTCGAAACCGTCGCCAAGTCGCCCGACATCTTCTCGGCGGTCGTCGGCACGTCGCCGGTCGAGCGCCCCTTCGGCAAGCCGACCATCCTGACCACAGACGGCGAAACGCATAAACAACTGCGCCAGGGCGTCGATCCGAAATACCGG
>NZ_RZOI01000947.1:0-1939 GCF_004022645.1 Mesorhizobium sp. M4A.F.Ca.ET.020.02.1.1
ATCCGGAGGATGTCATAACCTGCTCCGACATCGACATGATGAGCCCGAGCTCGGATGGACGGTTTTTGCACAAGGATGGGAGGCCGTATCCGGGGCAGGGCTAGCCTCTTCCCTTCCACAAGGGGAGAAGGCCGCCGCTGGCTTTTCTCCGATGCGGCGATAAGCTCACTCCCAGACAAGGGAGGATTGTCATGGCCAAGGAAATCGTCGAAGTGCCGGTGCTGTCGGCGGCTGTGCGCGCGCTCGGCGTGCCGCTGTCGCTGGTGACCAGGGGGGCGGGGCTGGTCTTCGTCTCCGGCATGCCGCCGCTCGATGTTGCGACGGGCAAGCTGGTCAAGGGCGACATCGAGGTGCAGGCCGAGGCGTCGCTGAGGGCGATGAAGCATTGCCTGGATGCGGCGGGCAGCTCGCTGGACAAGGTGCAGATGGTGCGCATCTACGCCGCCAATGCCGGCTTCTACAACGCCATCAACCGCGTCTATGCAGAGCACTTCCCCGAAAACCCGCCGTCGCGCACCTTCGTGCCGGTAGCGTCATGGCCGATGGAGTTTGATATCGAGATCGAGTGTGTGGCGGTGGGGTGAAGGGAGAGTTGTCCCTGATCGAACTTGCGGGCGTTGAAAGCGGATGACTGTCATCCAAAATACTCCTGCAGCGGCGTGACCTCCAGGCTCCCGGCCCGCAGCGCCGCGATCGCCTCGGCGACCGCAGCAGCGCCCGACAGCGTCGTGTAGTACGGCACCTTCTGCATCAGCGTGGCACGTCGCAGTGACTTAGAGTCCGACACCGCCTTCTGGCCGTCGGTGGTGTTGAAGACGATCTGGACCTGGCGGTTGCGGATGGCGTCCTCGATGTGCGGGCGGCCTTCGAGCACCTTGTTGATCTTTTCGGCGACCACGCCGTTCTCGGCGAGGAAGCGGGCGGTGCCGGAGGTGGCGAGCACCTTGAAACCCTGGCCGGCGAGGCGCTTGACGGCGGGCAGGATGCCCTTCTTGTCCTCGTCGCGCACCGAGACGAACAGCGTGCCGGAGCGCGGCAGGTCGACATTGGCGCCGAGCTGGCTCTTGGCGAAGGCGAGCGCGAAGTCGCGGTCGAGGCCCATCACCTCGCCGGTCGAGCGCATTTCCGGCCCGAGCAGGATGTCGACGCCGGGGAAGCGGGCGAAGGGGAAGACGGCTTCCTTGACGGCGATGTGGCCGGGGTTGCGCGGATCGGGCATCGGGCCGTAATGGGCGAAGGCGTCTTCCAGCGTCTCACCGGCCATGATGCGGGCCGCGATCTTGGCGATCGGCCTGCCGATCGTCTTGGCGACGAAGGGCACGGTGCGCGAGGCGCGGGGGTTGACCTCCAGCACATAGACCGTGCCGTCCTGGATCGCGTATTGCACGTTCATCAGGCCGCCGACATTGAGCGCGCGAGCCAAGGCGGCCGTCTGCCGCTCCAACTCGTCGACAAGGTCCGAAGGCAGCGCGTGCACCGGCAGCGAGCAGGCCGAGTCGCCGGAATGGATGCCGGCCTCCTCGATATGCTCCAGGATGCCGGAGACGAAGGTCGCCTTGCCGTCGCAGAGGCAGTCGACGTCGACCTCGATGGCGCCGGTCAGATAGGTATCGAACAGAAGCGGGTTCTTGCCCAGCAGCGTGTTGATCTGGCCGGTCTTGTCGTTGGGGTATTTCTGCTTGATGTCCTCCGGCACCAGGCCGGGCACGGTGTCGAGCAGGTAGGTCTGCAGCATCCCCTCGTCATGGATGATCTGCATGGCGCGGCCGCCGAGCACATAGGACGGGCGCACCACCAGCGGAAAGCCGAGCTCGCCGGCGACGAGGCGGGCCTGCTCGACCGAATAGGCGATGCCGTTCTTCGGCTGGGTCAGGCCGAGCTTGTGCAGCAGCTTCTGGAAACGGTCGCGGTCCTCGGCGAGGTCGATCATGTCGGGCGA
>NZ_RZOI01000948.1:0-1932 GCF_004022645.1 Mesorhizobium sp. M4A.F.Ca.ET.020.02.1.1
GTTCGGCGGCGTCGAAGCCGGTCGAGCCGATCACCAGCGCCGGACCGCCGCGCAAGGCGCAAGCCTCGGCAAGCTCAGCCGACGCGGCCGGCGTGGTGAAGTCGATGATGACGTCGGCGAGCGCCAGCGCTTCGTCGCGGCTGACCAGTCCCTCGCCGGTGGAGCCCGGCCGATGGAAACGGGCGGCGAGCGCCAGACGCGGATCGGCCACGACGGCTTCCACCATCTGCCGGCCCATGCGGCCGAGCGCGCCGGCTATGGCGATCCTGAGCGGCTGCGGCATGGCTATTCCTGTCGAGAGGCTAGTCGGAACAGAGCTTTAGCACGCCGCCTTGCCAAATTGATTCAGCCGGCAGTCGCGCCATTCGTCTTCAGCATCATCCCGGCGATCTCCTTGACCAGCTTGGCGGCGACAAGCGCAGTGACGTTGGAGAGGTCCTGGCGCGGATTGTATTCGACGACGTCGGCGGCGACGATTGGCTGGTCGATTGACTGGATCAGGCCGATCACCTGGCGGGTGGTGAACCCGCCTGGTTCGCGATGGGAAATGCCGGGCGCGAAGGCCGGATCGAGAGCGTCGATATCCATGGAGACATAGACCGGCGTCTTGTGGTCAAGCCGCAGCCCTTCCTTGAAGTGCCGCATCTCCACCACCTCGACACCGAAGCGCTTGAATTGGTCGCGGTGGTGGTCGTTGACGGTGCGCAGGCCGACCTGGATCAGTCGGTCGGCAAGCCGCTCCTCCATAATGCGTGCGAAGGGCGAGGTGTGCGAGCGCGGATTGTCATCATAGGCATGATAGATATCGGGATGGGCATCGATATGCAGGATCGTCAGGCTGGGGTGGCGGCGCCGCACCGCGCGCAGCAGCGGCCAGGAGATCGCATGGTCGCCGCCGAGCGAGATCAGCGGATGGCCGGCATCCAGCGCGCGACCAACCTCGTCTTCGATCCGCTCCCACGGATCGCCGGCCTGCGCGAAATCGATATCGCCATGATCGATGAAGCGGTCGCTGAGGTCAAAGCCGGTTTCCGACCATGAACTGTAAGCATCGTTGGTGAGCTCGCGCCGGATGAGCGGCGGCGCTTCGGCCGCACCGCGCAGCCAGGACGAATTCTCGTCATGCGGAATGCCCAGAAGCGAGATCTTGCTCACGACATCCTTCCTCCTCGCAACAGACAGGGTGTCTCTATAGACGCGGGAGCTGGCGGCTGCGACGGCAGGCGCTTGGGCCAGATCGCGGTCTCAGGCGCTAAGCTCTTGCGGCTTGCGCAACCACACCTTGTTGTCGTGCAGCGCCGCACCGCCATAGGGCGCCGGCGCGTCGGCGCCGGTCAGCACATTGATGCCCTCGCCGCGCTCATGCGCGCTGTTCGGCCAGATGCCTTCGGCGATCACCACGCCACGCTGGATGCCGTCGAAGAACTTGGCGTGCAGCACCAGTTCGCCGCGCTGGTTGCCGACCTCGACGCGACCGCCATCGGCAAGCCCCAGCCCGGCGGCATCCTCGGGATGCAGCAGCAGCACCGGCCTGCCCTCCTTTTGCTTCGACACCGGCGTCTCGGCAAAGGTCGAGTTGAGGAAGTTGCGCGCCGGCGAGGTGGTCAGCCGGAACGGATGCGCCTCGTCCGCCGCCTCGATCAGTTCGACATGGTCGGGGAATTCCGGCAGCCGCTCGACCGGCCCGAACAGGCCCATGCTCCTCGGCGGCCGGTTGGGCGCCGCCTGTCCTGACCAGTCGGGGCGGAAGCGGAATTTTCCGTCCGGATGGCCGAAGCCGTTGATGAAATGCGCCGCCTCGAAATCCGGCTGCATATCGATCCATTTCTGTTCCTTCAGGCTGTCGAAGCCGCCCAGCCCGCGCTTGCCGAGGATGATGTCGATATGCTCCTTCTCGGTCAGGCCGAAGCCCGGCCTGTCGCCGCCGCCGAG
>NZ_RZOI01000949.1:0-1931 GCF_004022645.1 Mesorhizobium sp. M4A.F.Ca.ET.020.02.1.1
CGGCGGCGGCTTGTTCAGCGGCCAGGGCTCGGTTCCGACCGCGCGGTCCAATGCGGTTGCCAACACCACGATCGGTGCCGGCGGCGCATTCACCATCACCGGTGACATCGACATCAAGTCGCGCATTCGCAACTATGCCGTCGCCAATTCCGAAGCGAATTCGTTCGGCGCCGCGGCGGTCGGTGCTTCCGTGGCTGAAGCGGAGGCCAATGGCCAGAGCAACGCCGCGATGAACGCCAACATCGTCTCGGTCACCGACATTAAGGTCGAAGCCCTCGCTGTCAACGGCGCGCTCGCCGTGGCTGAAGCCGCCGGTGGCGGCGTTCTCGGCGCGCTGACGATCAACAGCGCAGTCGCAACAGCCAGCCCATCGTCGGTCAGCGCCTCGATCGGCAACAACACCTCGATCCAGTCGGCGCGCAATGTCCGGCTCAAGGCACAGGCGCAAACCGAAGGCGACGCCAAGGTTGTCGGTATTTCGATAGGCGGCATTTTCGGCGCTGGCGCTTCGGATGCGACGACCAATGTCAGCCCGACTGTTGCAAGCTCGATCGGCGCGGGCGCGGTGATCAATGCGACCGGAGATATCCTGGTCGAAGCCTCCGCGTCGCCGATCCCCGGCGTTCAACCGACCTACGAGATCCTCGATGTCGATGGCACCGCCAACACGATCACGGTCAACGGGCACGGACTGGTGACCGGCGACACGGTCGAATATGATGCCGGAAGCGGCGGCGCCGTCATTCCCGGCCTCAACTGGCCGGACCCGGCCGATTCGGCTGTGAACCGCCAGTATAGCGTGATCAATGTCGTCAATGCAGGCGTGACAGATCCGAACACGCTCTATTTCGGCTCCGTCTTCAACGCCGCCGACATCGATCCAGACACCGAGATCATCGAGTTCGCGGGTGGCCATAATTTCCTGAGCGGCGATGCCGTCCGCTACTATCCGGGACCGGACGAAACGGTCGACAGCTTTGGCCTGACCGAGGGCAACCTCTATTATGTGCTGGTCATCGACGGGTCGCACATCAAGCTGGTGAGCACCTTCGACAAGGCGGTCAACCCACAGAACTACCTCAAGAATTTCCAGCCGGACGACGTCGCGGGCAACAGCATCACCATATCCGGGCATGGCTTCGTCAACGGGACGGCGGTGACCTATGAGGCGCCGGACGCGCGCACCTTCGTCAGTCGCCAGGTGGACGTCAATTCGAACAGCCTCAATCCCGACGGCTCGCCAATCGCAGATAGCAACGCCGACAACATCCGCTTCTTCGACGATGATGGAAATGCGCTGGCGCACGGTTTCGCCGAGGGCGAGCACGTCGTCTATGACGTCAAGAATGCGAACGGCGGAACGGGTCTGGCGATCGGCGGCCTGGTCGACGGCCAGACCTATCGCGTGCATGTCGTCAATTCCTCGACGATCCAGCTCAAGCGTAACGACGCGATCACCGAAGAGGTGCAGTTCGTTCGCAATGCCGCTGGCGACCGTATCATCCGCACTGACGGCCTCAACTGGGCCGACAACGGCTTCGCAGCCGGCACGCTGTTCATCGGCGGCGGCGGCGCCAATTCCGGCACGTTCACGATCGCCAGCGTATCCGGCAGCACGCTGATCCTTACCGTCGCGAACAGCGTCACCGAAGACACGCTGACGAAGACCTTCGATCAGCCGATCATCGCGCTGAACCCGAACAAGGGCCTCAGCGCCGATCCCGCCCTCAATGTCGGCGCCAGTGATACGCATTCGCTGGTCAACGCCAAGAATCTGCCGATCGGCGGGCTGGAAGACGGCAAGACCTACTATGTGCGGGGCGTCAGCGGCGCCGGCGACAACACGTTCGAGTTGTGGGATGCGCCGAGCGGCGGCAGTCAGATCGTCCTGACGCCAACGGGCCTGGCCGGGCCTTACGGCAATCACAGCC
>NZ_RZOI01000094.1:0-12841 GCF_004022645.1 Mesorhizobium sp. M4A.F.Ca.ET.020.02.1.1
GCTCAGCGTCTTGGACTTCATCCAGTTACCCTTTCGGCTGATCCAACTCAGTACGACTATCTTGCGGCGGAGAGGCTTGAGGCAGTCCGTATCGATACAGACGACCCCGATGCGTTGATCCACGAATGTTCCCGGCTACATGAGGTCTATGACATTGCTGGCCTTACCGGCTTTCCGAACCCTGGCGAGTCGGTCCACGCGACAGTTGGCAAGCTCTGCCGGCATTTCGGTCTACCCGGACCGAACCCCACATCGATTGAACGATGCTGCGATAAATTCACTCAACGTCAGCTCCTTGCTGAGGCTGGCGTCCCGATGCCAGTTTATCGCCTGGCAATGAATGCGACAGACGTAGAAAGTGCTGCCGCGGCAATCGGCTTCCCAGTGATTGTCAAGCCAGCCGTAGGCAACGGCAGCTACGGGGTCCGATTGTGCCGCGACGTCGACGAGCTAGCCGAACATACGAGCTACCTGTTGGGCGGGCAGCACATATGGCGTTCCTCGCCGAGGATATTGGTCGAAGAATTCGCACAAGGCCCCTACTATTGCGCTCACATAATGGGAAACGAGGTCATTGGCATTGAGGCCTGTGACTTCGGCCTCCCACCGCATTTCGTCTTTAATGGGGGCATCTTTCCGGCGCCGCTAGCTGATGACGAGCATAAGCGTATCGCCGGTGTTTCGCTGAGCTGTTTGCGAGCTCTCGGCCTTGGCTGGGGGCCAACTTGCATTGAATTCCGGTGGACAAAGCGCGGCCCAGTCGTCATTGAAGTCAATCCGCGCCTTAGTGGCGGTCCTCAACCGGTTCAATTGGCTTACGGCGTCGATCTGGTCACAGAGCACATCAAACTTGTCATCGGCGACGGATGGAATCTGCGCAGAAGGCACTCACATGTGGCGGCCTGGCGGTCCCTCCTTCCTGATCGCGATGGCACACTTGATTGGATCGATGGGCACGGTCGGGCGGCTGCTCTACCAGGGGTGGCTGAGGTCAAATTGTATGTTGAACCCAAGACGCCGATCGTCAGGAAAAGCGATTACCGAGACTATTTGGGATATGTCCTGGTCGCTTCGCCCAGCCTTGCTCAGACCGAGGCGATACTTCAGCGTGCCGTCAACTTAATCGATTGGTCGATCACACCATTTCTGAGCCTTTCGGATAAGGAATAGTCTGCGGCACTACCGCGCCGGCATGGCCGAACAGCCGCGAAAGCACAGCAGCAATTGAAGATTGCGTGCGCCAAGTTCGGAAAAAAGGGCGGCCATGGTGCTGGTCATGCGGCTTGACCCAGAGCGAGCTTTCTTGTGCTCGTGGGGCAGATAGGTGAGGACGCTGCCCGGTCTGGTGCCAGGCCCTTGACGCATGGCCTTGCCCGCTGCCGCGATCTGCCCCAGCCAGCATCGGCGTTGATCGTGTCCCGCGACGGGCGGCGCTGGCGGGTGATAGCGCTTGACCACCCGGGCGCCGATCCGGGTCTTCTCCCGCAAGTTGAACGACGGCTGGAACAGATTGCCGTAAAGAGCACCGTGTCATAGAGACGAACGAGCGTTGCCGTCCCATCTGCACCTACGAATCTTCGGTAGCCTACCAGTCTACGGACGATGGCGCCGTCAACCGGGCGGCGGGTCGTTGCAGTGCCCCGAAAGTGCGGATCGGAACCGATCGGCGGGCCGCCGAACTCATATTCCGGTGCGACGGGGTTGCCCGTTGCGCGCCACAACACGCACCTGGGACAGGAGCCGATCCATCCTTGCCGCGCTGATCGTCAGCAGCTTGTCGCGACGCTCGCCATGCACACCAAGCTGGCCATACCGCTCAAGCGCCGGCAGCAAGACGGGGATCAGCCGCTTCAGTTGTTTCGAGCAGGGGCGGTCGGCCGCCTCCCACAACACCACCAGAACCTCTCGAACCGAACGCCATAACGGGCGGCATGCCGCCAATCGGAAGACGGCTTCGTCTCACGACCGCCGAGCACATGGATCGCGTGCTTGCGGTGATAGCAACAAACTCATCCAAGATCCGCGGCTTGTCGGACCGGCTGATCGATAGCGTTCGATAATCGCTTCAGCCAATTCCGCCCGTGTTGCGACTTGCGATCGATCGCGGATGGCTGACGGCAAGCCGTCGCCGAATTGGCCGGGCAGCCCCTCCCGCGCCATCCGCATTGTCACGGGAAGTGAGGATTTGGCCCCCTTGTATTGCCTCAAACCTGAGATGTTGCCGATAGGTTTTCGGTCCCGAACGGGATGCAACGGTCAGTGCCATGCATCTTCAGGCTCCTGAGCATGATGACGATGGCGCCGCTCGCGGGCACGACGCATGGCGCACCTCCCTAGCTGGCGCAGCATGATCGATAGAACTCGTACGCAGGCCATTGTGCGGCATTTCTTCAGCCATGTCTTCCCGACGTAGGATGAAAGCAGCCGTAGAACAGCTCGGCCGATCCTTTTTGCTACCCAGGTGCCGGGATATCCCGGTTGCCCTCACGAAGAGCGGGGAACAAACGAGGATGTTCGGGCCGAGGACGCACGGTTCCTGATGGCGATGCCTCGTCCCCTCGATGGTTTTGTCGAATACACCGAGCCGGTCTCGCCGATCTGCCTGCTTCATCTGGAGCACAATGGTAGCCGGCGCCGCTCCTCGAGGAATAGAGTTTCCAGAAGGTTCGCGGCTCTGAATGGCACGGCGGTGGTGATCAGCATTCTCATGTGCGCGATTGCCGCTTCGAAGTCGTCCATGAAGCAGGCGACCGCGCTGGCAGCTCTGCCTCGTAGTCCTTGACCAGACCGGCGGCGAGATCGCGGCCAATGGCCTGCAACATAAGCAGCGGTGGTGCGGCCTTGAACTCGGGCCAGCGGTCTTCCGGCGCCCTGGCGCCGAGAGTGAGCATCCGGTGCGATCCTGCTCGATCAGGCGGGTTGCAAGCTTCATCAGCTGCGAGCGACCCGCTGGCGTCGAAAGACGCCGTTCGGCATGGGCCCAGCCTCAAGTTCCAGCAACTTTAGCACTTCACCGGTCGAGCCGTTCTCGTGCGCGACACTCTTCGTGTTACATCCCTGACAGCACATGTCGCGTTTGTCGAGGCCGCGACTCAGTGCGGAAGGGCTTGGCGTCCGCACCCTCCTCCTGGAAACCTTTGAACTTTCAGGAAAAACACATCCACTTCGGTTCGAGCCGCCAATTTGGCACGAAGTCTGCGCTCTTCGTCGGTGGTGATGCCAAAGCCGCTTCGGCTCGGCTGGCCCAGGATGCTGATCTTATCTCGTAGCGAAGGAAGTTTCAGCGGAAGACCTCGAGCTCAAGAAATACCTCCACGATAGCCGCGTTAGTTTCAATCAATTCAAGAGGAAACCATGAGCGAACTTCTGGGCCTTTACGTTGATCACCAGATGACCTCGCCTTCCGCGATGGCGCAGCATTCGGCCAAGATCAAACCACTTGGAAACGATCTTGCGAGAAACGGCGTTCTCCTGGTCGCAACCTGCTTACGGGTTGAGGTCTATGGTGAGGAACCCGCACTCGAAAATATGGATAGCACGATATTTTCTGACGTTCCATGCGAACGCGTTGAAGGTGCGGCCGCTATTGCGCAGCGTCTCGCCGAGATTGCGTCCGGCGCCCATTCGCAGATCCTGGGCGAGAATTACATCAGCGATCAGTTGGCGAAAGCTATCGAGTTTCTTGACCCCAATC
Organism: Mesorhizobium sp. M4A.F.Ca.ET.020.02.1.1; assembly: GCF_004022645.1. Lineage (NCBI taxonomy): Bacteria > Pseudomonadati > Pseudomonadota > Alphaproteobacteria > Hyphomicrobiales > Phyllobacteriaceae > Mesorhizobium > Mesorhizobium sp. M4A.F.Ca.ET.020.02.1.1. Next base: position 3,695 of record NZ_RZOI01000094.1, read on the forward strand.
TTCCCATTTTCCAGCTCGCAAGGCTGGCGATTAATATAGGTTGCGCCGCACGAAAGAGACAGCGGCTCATTGCATCCTTCAACTACGACCAGATCGTCCGAGATATCATAGCTGATCGATTCCGGGATGGAGAGCTACCCCACCACCTTTACATGATCGGGGCGGGCATGCTGAGCCGCGAACTGATCAGGAGTGGTATGGGAGATCGTTTCCGTTCAACGGTAATCATAACGCGGAACCCCAAGAAACTTCGGAAACGTCTCCGTACCATGACTGAAATGGAAGTCGTCCTGATGCGCCCGGCGGAGATTGGGCACACCCGCGAACCTCGGTCGATCGTTGTAATCGCAACCACCGATGTCGATGATAAATACCAAGCCATTCTCCAGAGCGCGATTTTGAGGTTGGAGCCGCGCACGATAGTGGATCTGTCCTCAATCCCAGTGCTCTCGGACCCCGCAGGCGGAAAGATAAACTATGTGACAATGTACGACGAAGAGTTTCTCCGGTTCATCGATAAAAACAATAAGCATCTTGTTCCAAAACTGCCCCTCGTGTATTCAGATATTTCTGACATGCTTCTGACGGCTCAAATAACAACGACTTGAGATTTGGAGGTCTGGCAGGCACAGCGTGGAGGGCAAATCTGTCGAGCGTCTTTCCGGCCGACAGGTGAGCTTCGCAAGAAAGACTTGGGCAAGTGAAGCCGAGGTGCGCGTCATCCTGACGCCCTCTGCGTTGAGGCAGCTCCTGAATGGGGATTTCTCTGACTCGAATCAGTTGTGGGCATTTGCCGGTCGGTGATGTCATCGATGAACACGCAGCAGGCATCGTTGCGGATCGCGGCCTTTAAATGCCCTTGGGCTCCACACCACGGCTCGTCACCGGCCGTGCATCGGCTCGTCGCAGCGGCCAAGAGGTGCCTGTCAAGGAGGCAGGTGCTTTCGTTGGCCACGAGCGGGAATGTCAACTGCCAGATGCCATAGTATCCGCCCTGTGGGGGGGGGAATATATAAGGTATGCATGCTGAAAGAAAAGCTGATGCTGATCGACGGTCAGGCTACCGCATCGAACGCAAGCAAGGTGGAAGCCAATGTCAAGAAGAGCACTCATTTTAGTTGGAGGTCATAGAGCCAATGGTCTACTTTACGTTCAAGCAGCCCAGCGTCTTGAGCTTCATCCAATTGCCCTGGCGAGTGATCCGACCCAGTACGACTATCTAGCGGCGGAAGGCGTCGAGACAATCCGTGTCGATACAGACAATCTCGATGCGCTGACGCACGCATGCGCTCGGCTGCGTGCGACCTATGATATTTGTGGCATCATTGCTTTTGGCGGCCTCCATGAGTCGCGCCATGTGACAATTGCCAAGCTTTGCCGGCATTTCGCTCTACCGGGACAAAATCCCGTATCAGTTGAACGGTGCAGCGATAAATTCACTCAACGTCAGATCCTCGCGCGGGCCGGCGTGCCAGTGCCTGCTTACCGGTTGGCAGCGAATGCGACGGAGATAGAAACCTCCGCCTCGGCACTCGGCTGGCCAGTTGTAGTTAAGCCGTCCGAAGGCAGCGGCAGCAGCGGCGTTCGATTGTGCCGCGATGCCGATGAGTTAGCCGAACATACAAGGTATCTGCTGGGCGAGAAGTATCCGTGGCTGTCTTCGCCAAAGGTACTCGTCGAAGAATTTGCAGAAGGCCCATTCTATGACGTCCTTACGATGGGAAATTCGGTTGTTGCGATCGGTGCCGCGGACTTTGGCCGCCCACCGCATTTCGTCCCTTGCCAGAGCACGTTTCCGGCCCAGCTGACCGAAGAGGAGCGTAAGCGCATTGTGGATGTTTCGCTAAACTGCTTGCGAGCTCTAGACCTTGGCTGGGGACCTGCAAACCTTGAATTCCGATGGACAGAGCGTGGCCCAGTCGTAATAGAAGTCAATGCGCGTCTTCCGGGTTGGACCACTCCTCGGCTGGTTCAGCTAGCTTACGGTGTAAATATCATCGACGAGCACATAAAACTTGTCATTGGCAACGCTTGCGATCTGCGCGCAAGGCATTCGCGCGTTGCGATAGCGCAGTTCCTAGTTCCCGATGGCGACGGCATCCTTGCTCCGATCGACGGCACCAGTCGGGCGGCTGCTGTACCGGGTGTCGCGGAAGTCAGATTTTATGTTGAGCCCGGGACCCTGATCACCCGAAAAGGCGATTACTTAGACATGATCGGACATGTCATTGTCGCTTCGCCGGAACGCACTCGGGCCGAGGCCATACTTCAGCGTGCCATCGACCTAATCGGTTGGTCGATCATACCTGTGCAGGCGGTGCCAGATCAGAGATGACTGTCGCCGTTTGGTACGGCTGGAGCGAGTGATGAGGAGTTCGTTCCGGCCTGGTCATTGGCGCCGATCGTGCGGGCGCTGCAGACATTACGTGGTGTGGATCTGATCGTTGCCGTGGACGGTTGCCACCGAGATTGGCGACGTGCGCCGTTTCGAAAGCCCGCGCCAGCTCATGGTAAGACCGTATGTCCGCTTCTGCCGGTGAGGTGGCTCGCCCTACACTGCGCGTCCGAGGGTTGCTCGGGCGGGCCGAGCCGATCCTCATCACAGGAGGACGAGCCGTGGCAGATTATAGGGAAGCATTTGTCGGAATTGATGTCGCAAAGCTGAGGAACGCCATCGCGGTTGCGGACGCCGGCCGGGAGGTAGAAGTTCGCTTCTTCGGCGAAGTCGACGTCTCGGATGAGAGCATGCGCCGAGTCATCCAGCGGATCGCCACCAGGTTCGATCGAGTCCATTTCTGCTACGAGGCCGGCCCGACCGGCTATGGTCTCTATCGGCTGATCCGTTCGCTGGGTCACGAATGCACCGTAGTCGCCCCGTCGCTGATTCCGAGAAGCCCAGCGATCGCGTGAAGACAAACCGCCGGGATGCCCTCGGATTGGCCAGGTTGCTGCGCGCCGGCGAACTGACGGCGGTATGGGGTCCCGATGAAGACCACGAAGCCATGCGGGATCTCGTCCGCGCGCGGGCGGGCGCAGTTGAGACACTTCGGGTCCACCGGCAGCGTGTGAGCGCCTTCATGCTCAAGCACGGACGTATCTTTCCGCGCAAAAAGGGCTGGACGATGCGCTATCTCTGCTGGCTGCAGTCGCAGCAGTTCGATCATCCCGCACATCAGATTGCGCTCCAGGAGATGGTCGAGGCGGTTCGCATCTCGAAAGAGCGGGCCGAGCGGCTTGAGCGTGTGATCGAGGAGTTCGTTCCAGCCTGGTCGCTGGCGCCGGTCGTGCGGGCGCTGCAGACATTACGTGGTGTGGATCTGATCCGTTTCGAAAGCCCGCGCCAGCTCATGGGCTATGTTGGCCTTGTTCCTGGTGAGCGGTCGACCGGAGAGACAGTCAGACGGGGCGGTATCACCAAGGCAGGGAATGGCCGCGTTCGTCATATGCTGGTCGAGAGCGCATGGACCTATAGGCACGCGCCGAGAGCGGACGAGGCAAGAAGACGACAGTGGTCTGCACGGCGACAGCCCGCGAACTGGTCGGCTTCATGGCGGCGGCGGAACCTGTAGCTGGCCGTTCACCGAAGCAGCGGAAACGGAAAGCCACTCGAGATGCCGGCATGATCGAGCTTGAGATCGACGGCATCGCGGTTCGCGTCGGCCGGGGCGCCGAAACCAAGACGGTGCTGCAGTGATCCGCACACTGAAGGCGACGTCGTGATCGGGCCGACGGGCGCGGTCAAGATCATGGTGGCGACGAAGCCGGTCGACTTCCGCAGGGAGCGGAAGGTCTGGCAGCGCTCGTTCGCAAGGCCATGGGCGCGGATCGATCGCACCAGCGCCCATACTATGCGCGCAATCAGTTGCGGCTTTGGTTTGCCTCGTTGGCGTACGTGCTCATTTGCGCCTTGCGCCGCCTCGGCCTCGTCCACACGGCTCGCCGAGGCCACCTGCGGCACGATCAGATTGAAGCTACTGAATCGGTGCGCAGTTCCGCGTCTCGGTCACGGCGCATCAAGGTCGCGATGGCTTCGAGGGTCCCTATGCCGACGAATTCGCACTGGCACACGCCCGAATACGCGCCGCGGCCCGATGACGCCGCAGGACCCGAACCCTTCCCGCCAACAACACAGGATACATTGCACAAGCTCAAAGCGCTGCACGCACGCGGCGCCGCTTGCGCTCGCGCACTTCGCAGATCGCGGCCAGCAGGCGCTCAAAACCGAGGCGTGCGATCCGCCGCCAGCGTCGTCGGTGAAATCGGTCCAGCCGAGCTGCTTGACGCGTTGACGAGCACATATTGCCGGCTTTGGCTCTCGTGATAATGCGTCAGCTGACCGGCTTCGACTGTCGGATGTAGACCTGCGCGCTGTGCGCACGAGGCTTGCGCAGTTCGGATTGCGTGATCCTTCAAAGAGCCCCAGATATCAAGGGCCGTAAGCGATCGTGGCCGAGCGCCATTTTCTAAAGCAAGGATGTTGGACGCCGGCAAACAACAAGACGGGATGGTCGAGTCTAAGCGACCATGTCTCTCGGCATCGCCGCGAATCATCGCGGCACGTCACTCAATGAATTTGATATGAGGAGGATATGCAGAGACATTCGTGTAGTGGTGCGTTATTTCTTCGTCCACCTTTATGTCCCTCGTTGCGACAATGCTTGCCCACGCGCCGGAGTCATGATCGCTCCAGATTATTTTTGCATTTGGATTCAACGAGTGATTCACAATCGCGATAAAACCGAAAACAACGTATCCTGTATTATGATCAATTTCGCGTTTCCGACGATGACGTACGAAGTAGTACTCGAATAGCCCCGTGTTATCTATCAGACTTCCTGCCACATCGTCAAACCCCCATGTTGGGGCACACTCAATTAAGTCTCCAATCTTGAACGGAACATTAGCAAATACACCCCGACCTTTTCCGGGTACATTTTTCACATATACTGCGTTGCTGCGATCAAAAATCCTATCAACCATCATGTTCCCTTTCGGTGCTGAGCATGACGCCCCTCCTAGACTGTTCACCAACGAAGGGCGCCATCGAGCTTCCGGCCTAGCTTCACCAGTAATGCTGACTTCAAAGAAGTCGATGGACGGTGTCGATCACCGCTCACCTACGAGGCTGGCTATGTCGCCGCTGCAGAACTCATTTTGCAAACTTTGTTTCGATAGCTAATAGCCCATTCTCAAGCTCGTTATACCTACCAGTACGCGTGGGCGACTTTGGTTGCTTACTTTGAGTGAGCCGCCCGGTTTGCCCGGAGGCTCCAACTTTGAAGGGGTGGATTGTGTGCGTCAGAGTTCTGCAAAAGGGGCGGCCACAGGTGCGCAAAGCTGTCGGCCGTGAGGGTGCGGCTGCGGGCCGTTATAGACAGTCCGACGTCGCCGAAGTTCTATCACTTCAGCGCGAAGCGAAACGTTATATTTAAATTAAGAATGTTGCATTGCCGTTTAACACTGCACAATAATTTTTTACGCCTACAATGTTCTCCGGTTAATTTCTCGGACATTCCAACATCTGCGCGCCCTCTCCAGACCACGTCAATTTAGACGGCGTGCCACCGCTCCGCCTCAGAAAGTCGAAGCTCAGACCAGAGTCAGGATCAGTTTGAAACCAGGGATGGGCATTTCGTCGGATGAGGTTTCCACCTATGGCAGTGAGGATTATGGCGTAGAGAAGCTGATGCGCTGTTCATGATCTCGCACGAGGAGATCCTCATGCTTGCGCGCCAGATCGCCCGCCTTTGCCTCAGCCCAATTCACGCAAAACCGCCAGGAGGTCAATCTCATCAGTCCGAATTTCAATCGACGCGGGTTCGTCCGCCCGCAGATCATCGGAGGCAAACTTCGGTCGCAGTGCGCGCGGCTTTGAAAGACTACCTGGGTTGGTAGGTTCATTCGTTCCGTTCGCCAGTTAGATAGAGCCGCTTTGCGAAAACAAAATAGGTGAACAGAAAGACGCTGAGACAAGCGCTACCTTCCGTTTCGTTTCAATTAAAGAGCATACTCTTACCTAGTTTCTTGACGAAGGAGTCAAATATGGGCCAAGCGACTGGTCACACACGTAATATGCAGGTCCTCGAGAGTTTGGAATCGAACGTGCGGGTATACTCACGTAACTTTCCAGCTATTTTCAGCCTTGCGCGCGGCTCTATTATGCTAACAGACGACGGAAGGAGCGTTATTGACTTCCTATCTGGTGCTGGAGCGCTAAACTACGGCCATAACAATCATGCGATAAAAGAGGCTATTACAAAATACCTACTGTCCGATGCCATGATACATGGGCTTGACCTAGCCACTCCTGCAAAGCTCGGGTTTATGGAAGCCTTCAGCTCTGTCATACTTGGAAAACGAGGAATGAAATATCGGATTCAGTTCACCGGGCCAACGGGTGCTAGCGCCGTTGAAGCGGCCATCAAGCTGTCACGCAAATTCACTGGACGTCACAACGTAGTTTCTTTCACTAATGGGTATCACGGCGTGAGTTTAGGGGCACTTGCTGCGACGGGAAACAGTTTTTGTCGGCAAGTCAGCGGGCTTCCTCTATCCGGCGTAACTTTCATGCCATATGATGGCTACCTTGGCCCGGATTTTGACACTGCCGACTACCTGCGAAAGGTATTTCTTGACAGAAGCAGCGGCATTGATCCTCCGGCCGCTATTCTCGTCGAATGTGTGCAGGGCGAAGGCGGTATAAACGTAGCTCGCAAAGAATGGTTGCGGTCAATCCAAGCGGCGGCGAAAGAAAACGATGCTCTGTTCATCGTCGACGATATCCAAATGGGGTGCGGGCGCACTGGAGATTTCTTCAGCTTCGAATTTGCAGGGGTCTCACCAGATATTGTCATTCTATCAAAATCGCTAAGCGCCTACGGTCTTCCACTATCGGTATTGCTAATCAAAGAGGAGGTCGATGTATGGGAGCCAGGAGAACACACAGGCACGTTTCGTGGAAATAACCTTGCACTTGCATCTGCAACTGCAGCTCTAGACATTTATTGGCAGGATGAGGCGTTCTCCCGGAGTGTTCAGCGCATGGGAGAATTTTTGCGAGCCCGACTTGAAGCCATTTCCCTCAAGCACGGAAATGTTTTCCCTGTTCGCGGGCGGGGCATGGCGTTGGGTTTCGATTGTCAAAGGGCAGAAGTCGCTGAGGCAACCGCACGTACAGCGTTTGAGAGGGGGTTGATGATCGAACGATGTGGACCCGTCGATCAGGTCGTAAAATTCTTGCCGGCACTTACGATCGATACTGAGACGGTAAATCGAGGCCTTGACATATTCGACCAGTCTTTGAGCGAAACGCTGGAGCAGACTACGTGTTTCGGTGGGGCAGGTTGACAGTTAAATCAGTCGAGCTGTGTATCCAGGTGGCTCTCAGTGGCGGCCGTCGCGAGATCGCCGTGGATATCCGAGCCGTACGCCTCGATCGAAATTCAGTATAGTTGGTCCCGGCATATGCTGGAGTAAATTGAGCTTGCAGCGTTCGGGCTGTCCGGCCCAGCCCCTGCCCATGAACTCATAGGGCGTGAGCCCGTTGAGTTCTTGAAGCCTGCGGCCGTTTTAGGCCGAGATGATGTCCATGACCTCTCGATCAGTGGCACGGTGAACCGCCGGCGCGGGGGTGGTGACTGGATGGCGTTATCGGTGAGCACGGTGTGGATTTTGGTTTTGTACGGAACGGCTGCGATCAGGCGCAGCACGAAGTCCTTCGATACGGGTGAACCTCGAAGCTTTGAGCTGCGACCGATGGTGACGAACATAGGTAGCTTGCCTGTCGGTCCGCACCGGCGACGTCGATGTGGAAATAGCAGAGGATACCGGCGACCGGCCGGCATCTGACGCGATCGCATCGGGGATGATGTATTCGAGCTTGCGCAGCTTGTTTCTCCGGAAATGGAGACCTGAGTGGCAGTCCTCGTGTTTGGCCTAGATTTCGACCATGCCGCCCCACTTGCCGAGGTGGTCGAGCTTCTCGCAATCGTGTACTTCTCATAAGCGGTTGAACGTCGACTTTGCAGGCGCGTTGCGCGATTTGTATGGGGTCTGGGTTTGGTTCTTAGTCGCATGTGATGACCGCACCCATACCGTAGATGCACTCCATCGAAATCGATTTACGCAAAGTGACCTGATGTGGTGGACGGCCTCCGCTCCCGGCATCGCAATGTGCCAAAGTGTGGCTGTCGAACGTCACATGAGGGAGAGCCGTCCATGGAGAAGGTTAGCACAATCGGTCTGGATGTCGCCAAGCACGTCTTTCAGGTGCACGGCGTGGACGCGGAGGGCGCGGTGGTTGTGCGCCGGAAGTTGCGTCGCGACGATGTCGTCGCATTCTTTGCGTCTTTGCCGGCATGCCTGATCGGCATTGAAGCCTGCGCAACGAGCCATCACTGGGCGCGCGTTCTCATGGGGCTGGGTCATAAGGTCCGGCTGATGCCAGCCTCCTATGTGAAGTCATATGTCAAACGACAGAAGAATGACGCGACGGACGCGGAGGCGATCTGCGAGGCGGTGACCCGGCCGTCAATGCGCTTCGTTCCGGTGAAGAGCGAGGAACAGCAAAGTGTACTGATGTTGCATCGAGTTCGTGAGCTTCTGGTTCGACAGCGGACCATGCTGGTGAACGCGCTGCGCGGCCATCTGGCCGAGTTCGGGATTGTGACGCGCCAGGGCATTGCCGGCGTCGGGATGCTGATCGGGCTCGCCGAAGACGAGAATAACGAGCTTGTCCCCCCGCTTGCCCGAGATGCGCTTGTTCCCTTGGTCGAACAGCTACGGGCGGCACACGAGAAGGTCCGTGAGCTCGATCATCAGATTCAAGACTGGCACCGCTCGAATGAACTGAGCCGGCGACTGGAAACGATCCCCGGCATCGGTCCAATCACCGCCAGCGCGATCGTTGCAACCGTGACAGACGCCTCCCTGTTCAAATCCGGCCGGCAACTCGCGGCTTGGCTTGGCCTCGTGCCGCGACAGAACTCGTCCGGAGGAAAGGATAGGCTCGGCCGGATCAGCAAGCAGGGCGATCCCTATATCCGTCGACTGCTTGTAGTTGGCGCACATGCCGTTCTTAGGTTCAGCCGCAAGGGCAAAGCAGCGCCTACCCGCTGGGCCGCCGAGCTTCTGACGAAGAAGCCCTAT
>NZ_RZOI01000950.1:0-1928 GCF_004022645.1 Mesorhizobium sp. M4A.F.Ca.ET.020.02.1.1
GTTCCAGCCGTTCTTGAGCAGCGCCGTGGCAACGCTTTTGCCGATGCCCGTGCCGGCGCCGGTCACGATGGCGGTTTTCTCTGTCATGGCAGTCATCGGCGTCCTCCGGTCATCGCTGCAGCTTGGCATCGCAAATGACGCAGGCGATGGCAAGCCAACTTGTCAGCCATCAGGCCCGACAAAAAGGGCGGTCATTGGCGACCGCCCTGATCTGAACCGGGCTTGGGAGGAGGAAAGGCCGGTCCGACTGCTTAGAATGATGCGCTTCCTCGGTTAACGAGACGTTACCGTGCGCGGCGCCGGCTGTCGCACTCACCAGCGCGGATTGGGCGAGGTTCCGGGCTTTTCGGAAACCGGCACCTTGGCCGCCGACACCGTCGCCTCGACATGGTCGACCAACGCGTCCGGCAGGCCGAGGCGACCGGCGAGCAGGTCGAGATAGCCGCGCTCTGCGCGCGTGTCGGGATCGATGGTAAGGCGCGAGGCCGTATAGAGTTCGAGCTTCTGCGCGTCGGTCTGGGCGCCGGCGACCAGCGTATCCAGGTCGAGCGGGCTCTCCAGTTCCGCCATCAGGAATTGTTCCGCCTCGGTGCCGATGCCGGCGAGTTGCAGCTTGCCGGCAATCTTCTGACGCTCCTCGTCATCGACATGGCCATCGGCCTTCGCCGCCGAGATCATCGCCCGCACCAGTGTCAGGGTGAACTCGTCCTCGCCTTGCGGCGCCTGCGAGGGGTGGAAGGCGGTGTCCTTGGGCGGCGGCAAGAGTTCCGGCTCGCCGGCGGCCGGCGTCTCGGCCGGCGCGTTGCCGGCCTTGTAATTCTGGTACGCCTTGTAGGCGAGACCGCCGATCGCGGCCAGCCCACCGAGCTTGATGGCGGTGCCCGTCACCTGCCGGCCGGTGCCTGTTCCAAGCAGAACCGCGGCCAGCGCGCCGGCGGCGAGCGGATTGTCCTTGGCCATCTGCACGGCCTGACCTGCCTTGTCGCGGACGGTGCCGCCGGTGCCGGGAACCTGCGAGCCGAGCAGATCGTCGAGAAGCTTCTTGGGGTCGAACATCAATGCCTCCAGAATTGGCCCGCGCCGAACATGGACGAGCAGGTTTGGACGTCGCAGACGTAGGTCCCGCATGTCGACATTACAATGACGGGCCAGCGCTTTGATGCGGCTAAGGGGCCCTAGCTCCCGATATGCGGACCCTTGCCTCGCGCGGCGGCCAGTTCGACCTGCCGCTGGCGTTCGGCGTAGCGGGCGCGATCCTCGTCGGAGCGGACCTCGTGGCAATGCGGGCAGGAGATGCCGGGGGCATAGCGCGGCGACAGCCGGTCCTCGACCGTCAGCGGATGCCGGCAGGCGCGGCAGAGCTCCGCCTCGCCCTCGGCAAGGCCATGCGACACCGACACGCGTTCGTCGAAGACGAAGCATTCGCCTTGCCACAGGCTCGCTTCGGCCGGCACCTGCTCCAGATATTTGAGGATGCCGCCCTTCAGGTGGAACACAGCCTCGAAGCCGAGCGATTTCACATAGGCCGTCGCCTTCTCGCAGCGTATGCCGCCGGTGCAGAACATCGCCACCTTGCGCCCTTCGAGTTGGTCGCGATGCCGCTCGACCCAGGCCGGGAATTCGCGAAAGCTCGCGGTCGCCGGATCGACCGCGCCCTTGAAGGTGCCGATTGACACCTCATAGGCATTGCGCGTGTCGATGACGATGGTGTTCTCGTCCGAGATCAGCGTGTTCCAGTCGGCCGGCGCGACATAGGTGCCGGCGCTGCTTGCCGGATCGAGGTCCTCGACGCCCATGGTGACGATCTCGCGCTTCAGCCGCACCTTCATGCGGTGGAACGGCATCTCGGCGGCGGCGCTGTATCTGACCTCGAGGCCGGCCAGGCCTTCGATGAAGTTCAGATGGTCGATCAGCGCGGCGATGTCGGC
>NZ_RZOI01000951.1:0-1912 GCF_004022645.1 Mesorhizobium sp. M4A.F.Ca.ET.020.02.1.1
CTCTCGCAGGCTGGCATTCCTTCGCGCCCCCCTCTGTCCTGCCGGACATGTCCGGCAGGACAGAGGGGGGCGCGAAGGAATGCCAGCCTGCGAGAGAGGCCAGCTGTCGCTCCGACAAATCCCGCGCATGCGCCTCGCGACCCCTTTCGGCGACCATCCGGAGAGCAGCCACCGTGATATCCCGGGCCAAATCTGCTTCGACCACCGCAAGGGGCGTCGCGCTTCCGCCATCACCGGAAACCGATACCCTCCAAAGAATTTCGTCCTCAGCCTGTACCGCGCTTAGCCGTATGTCGGCCGTCACCGCGTCCATCGTCAGTTGCCCACCGCCGTCGATCACCACCGAAACCTTCGGTCCCAGCCGTGGCGTCAGCCCGGCCTCTTCAACGGCCGCCCTGATCCGCTCGGCGAGCGGGCGCGGATCGGCAACCTCCTGTGGGTCAATACCCGCCAGTGGCCCGGTCTCGACCGGCACGCCCGTGCGCACGGCAATCCCCAGCGCATCCACTTCGGCGGCCAGCAGGCGCGCGCTTTCCGCCGTCAGGCCACGGATCTGCAAACTGCCGCGCGCGGTCACCTCCATGATACCGTTGCCGTGGCGCAAGGCGGATTCGCCGAGTCCGATCAAAAGCTTCGGTGGCATTCCTCCAGCGACCGGGTTGAGCCGCACCAGCAGTCCGTCGCCGGTCTGCATCGGCGTGCTGAGGGCAGGGCAGGCGCCACGGCGGGAGAAGGCGTTCATGCCGCCACCCGCTGGGCTTCGGCGATCAGCGCGGCGAGATCGTCATCGATGGAGTTCCGCAAGGGGTGCCACAGGCCGCGCCGCCGCGCGGAGAGGAAGCGTTCCGCGATCACCTTCGCGGCGGCCGGGTTCTCGCGCAGGATGAAGGCGCGAACGTCCGCGTCGCCGAGATAGGCATCGTGCACCGCCTCGATCAGCGCGCCCGATATGGCATGCGTGGTCTCGGCAAAGCCGACGAGGCGGTCGACGGTCTCGGCGAACTCCGAGGCGCCGCGCGGACCATGGCGCATCTGGCCGGCGATGAAACGCGGATTGACGGCGCGGGCGCGGACCACTCTGGCCACAGCTTCGCCCACCGAGCGCGGCTTCGGTTTCTGCGGGTCAGTGGTGTCGAGCACGATGAGGTCAGCATTCCTGCCGAGCGCGGCGAGGGCGGCCGAGAACCCGCCGATGAAGGCGACGTCAGCCGAACCCTCGAGGATGTCGCGGCCGGGGTCGTCGCCGGTGTGGACTAGCAGGTCGGCCTCGGCGATGCGGCCCTCGAAGGCGCCAGGCGCGGAAATCGCTTCGCCGTCAGCGCCGCCATAGGCATGCGAGGTGGCGTCGAGATAGGCACGGCCAATTTCCTCGCGCGCGGTCCAATCGCCGCGCGATAATAGATCCTCGACGCCGGCGCCGTAGGTGCCGGGCGAGGTGCCGAAAATGCGCGGGCCGACCTTGCCCTCGGCGCGCGTCGCCGCGGCAAGCGGATTCTCGGCATCGTCCTCGTCGCGGCTCGAAACCGCGCTGGCGGCGGCATCGATCAGCGCGATCTGGGTCGGGAACATGTCGCGGAACAGGCCGGAAATGCGCCAGGTGACGTCGACGCGCGGCCGGCCAAGGGCTGCCGGTGGCAGCACCTCAATGCCGGTGACGCGGCCGGTGGCGCCATCCCATTGCGGCCGGCAGCCCATCAGCGCCAGGCCTTGAGCGATCTCCTCGCCGCCCGTGCGCAGCGAGGCCGAGCCCCAGAGGTCGATGACCAGCGTGCGCGGCCAGTCGCCATGCGACTGCATGTAGCTGCGCACGACTTCTTCCGCCGCTGCGTGGCCAAGGTCATAGGCGGTCGGCGTCGGCATAGTGCGGGGATCGGCGGTGAACAGGTTGCGGCCGGTCGGCAGCACGTCGGAG
>NZ_RZOI01000952.1:0-1910 GCF_004022645.1 Mesorhizobium sp. M4A.F.Ca.ET.020.02.1.1
ACCGCTATCCGACCGGAAGCGCCTTCGTGCGCTACAGGCCGGACGGCGGCAGGGACTTCGTCTACAACATCGCTGAATCCGCCGCCGGGCAGATCCGCCTCACGCCGGAGGCGCGGCGACTGGCGGACGGTGCCGGCCATCTGCATGTCATGGGCTCGACCCTGTCGGTAGCGGGGCTGAAGGAGATCGTCGCCTATGCGGTGAAGGCGGTGCGGGCGCGCGGCGGCTCGACCTCCTTCGACCCGAATGTGCGCAAGGAGCTGATCGACGGCGCCGACGGCGCGCTGCTTTCCGCCCTTGTCGACGACGCCGATCTTCTGCTGCCTTCCGGCGACGAGCTGCTTGCCGCGGCCGGCGTCAACGACGAGAAAGAGGCTGTGGCGGCGCTGATCGCCAGAGGCGTCGGCGAGATCGTGCTGAAGCGCGGCGCCGCCGGCTCAACCCGTTTCGGCGCCGACGGCAGCCGGATCGACTGCGCCGGCTTCCTGGTCGAGGAAGTCGACCCGACCGGGGCCGGCGACTGTTTCGGCGCCACCTACCTCACCTGCCGGCGCAAGGGGATGGAGCCGGCCAAGGCGCTGTTCTATGCCAATGCCGCGGGCGCCCGCAACGTGACGCGGCGCGGGCCGATGGAAGGCCTTGCCGGTCTCGACGTGCTTGACGACTTCATCGCCGGGACGGCGCGAGCGACATGATGACCAATCCGCTGACAGGCCTCGCCACAGCGCGCAGAAACGGGTCGCCCTATGGCATCACCTCGATCTGCTCGGCGCATCCGCTGGTGATCCAGGCGGCGATCCGGCGCGCCGTCGCCGACCCGGATTTGATGCTGCTGATCGAGGCGACCTGCAACCAGGTCAACCAGTTCGGCGGCTATACCGGGATGACGCCCGACCTGTTCGTCGCCTTCGTCAAGGAGATCGCCAGCCGCGAGGGGCTCCAGCCCTCGCGCATCATCTTCGGCGGCGACCATCTCGGGCCCAATCCATGGCGCTCCGAGCCGGCGGCGCAGGCGATGGCCAAGGCCGAAGCCATGGTCACGGCCTATGTATGGGCCGGCTTCAGCAAGATCCATCTCGACGCCTCGATGGGCTGCGCCGGCGAGCCCGCAGCCCTCGACGACGAGACCATCGCGACGCGGGCCGCCCGGCTCGCCAAGGCGGCCGAGAAGGCGGCGCGGGCCAAGGGCGGCGCGCTGCCGCTCTACATCATCGGCACCGAGGTTCCCGTCCCCGGCGGCGCCGATCACGCGCTCAGCGACCTGAAGCCAACCGAAGCGGCGGCAGCGCGGCGCACGATCGAAAGCCATCGCGAGATTTTTGCGCGCGAGGGCCTCGGTGAAGCGTTCGGCCGCGTCATCGCTTTGGTCGTGCAGCCAGGCGTCGAATTCGGCAGCGAGAACGTCATCGCCTACAAACCCGATGCATCGAAGGCGCTGACCGGACTGCTCGATGAACAGCCGTCGCTCGTCTACGAGGCGCACTCCACCGACTACCAGAGCCGCGCGGCGCTGACGGCGCTGGTCGCCAACGGCTTTCCGATCCTCAAGGTCGGCCCGGGCCTGACCTTTGCCTTGCGCGAGGCGCTCTACGGGCTCGACCTGATCGCCGCGGAAATGGTCCCCGGCTATGGCGAGCGCTCGCTTGCCCGCGCGATGGAGCGGGTGATGCTGGCGGCGCCCGGCCATTGGCGCAGTCATTATCATGGCGGCGAGACCAGCCTCCATCTGCAGCGTCACTACAGCTACAGCGATCGCATCCGCTACTATTGGGGCAATCCTGCGGCAAGCGTCGCCGTCGGCCGCCTGCGCGAGGTGCTTACCGGCGTCGGCATCCCCGAAACGCTGATGCGGCAATTCCTGCCGACGCTGCCGTCAGGCCTCGGGCCGGCGAGCGATCCCGAAGCCATCC
>NZ_RZOI01000953.1:0-1909 GCF_004022645.1 Mesorhizobium sp. M4A.F.Ca.ET.020.02.1.1
CGCTTTGCCTAGTGCCGTCGACGATCGGCGGCAGCAAATGCCGGAGGTCGGCGACGCCGAGCACGTCGAGCACATCGTCGGAGTAATCGCGCGTGCGGAAATCGCCGAAGGTGAAGGTCCCTTCCGAAGGGTCGGTGGCGCGCTCGCCGGTCAGCTTGAAATAGAGCCAGTCCTTGCAATGGAATGCCGTCGCGGCGCTGGCAAGCATTGCCGGCATGTTTCGTTTCATGAAGACGAACTGCGATCCCTGCTGGCAGGCGGCAAGCCCGCTGCCGGTCTTTTCGAAGCGCAGTCGGTCCTCCGGCCGGGCGCGGATCTCCTCGACCTCCCTGGCGGCGCGCGCGTCGAGCCACAGCCAGCCTTTGGCGACTGGCTCGCCGCCCTTGTCGATCAGCCACGTGCCGTCGCCCTGCCCAGTCACCGCTATGGTGATTACCCGGTTAGCGAGGTCCGGCACCTTGTCGGCCAGCTGGCGAAGCGTGACCGCCGTATCGGCCCAGGTGCGCGCCAGGTCCTGTTCGGCGCCACCGCCCGGCAGCGTCTCGTAGCGGTTCGGCAGCGCGGTGGCCGCGATCTGCCGGCCCGCCTTGTCGAAAGCGACGGACTTGATGACAGACGTGCCGGCGTCGATGCCGATCAGCACATCCCGCATCAGGCAAGCTCCATCCCGTGCGAAATCGCCCTGCCGTCCGCCTGGTCGAAGACGTGCAGGTTCTTCGGGTCGATGCTGACATTGATCGGCGCCCCTAGCTCGAGGCGGGTGCGGGCATGCTCGACCAGCACCAGCGAGCCGCCGGCGAAATCGGCGGCGATATGGGTCTGGTCACCAAGCCATTGGTTGGCCGAGACGGTGGCCGGCACGCCGTCCTTCGAGCGGCGTACCGCATAGGGCCTGACGCCGATGACGACGCGCTCGCGGGCAAGCAGTTGGTCGCGCACCGGGCCGCTGAAGGCGTCCTTGTCGTAGTCGAGCGACAAGCCGTCGGGCAGCCTCAGGCTGATCTTGCCGGCGACCGTGCCGACGAAGGCCTCGAAGACATTCATCGGCGGCTCGCCGACGAAGGTGCCGGTGAACAGGTTCGCCGGCCGCCGCTTGATCATGTCGGGCGTGTCGAACTGCTGCAGCACGCCGCCTTCCATCACCGCGATGCGGTCGGCGAGGGCGTTCGCCTCGGTCTGGTCGTGGGTGACGAGGATCGCGGTCAGGCCGCGCTCCTTGATGAAGTGCTTGATACGGCCGCGCAGCACGGCGCGCAGCTGCGGCTCGAGCTGGCCCATCGGCTCGTCGAGCAGGTGCAGGTCGGCGTTGCGGATCAGCGCCCGGCCGAGGCTGGCGCGCTGCTGCTGGCCGCCGGAGATCGAGCTCGGATAGCGCTCGAGGATGTCCTCAATCTCGAGCAACTTGGCGATGCTGGCGACCTTGGCGTCGACATCGCTCTTCGAAAGCCGCGCCGCCTTCAGCGCGAAGGCCATGTTCTCGCGCACGGTGAGCGGCGGATAGAGCGAGTAGCCCTCGAAGGCCATCGCCACGTTGCGCTTGACCGGCGCCAGTGTGTGCACCTTGCGGCCGGCGACGGCGATCTCGCCACGCGAAACCTCCTCGAAGCCAGCGATCATGCGCAGCGTCGAGGTCTTGCCGCAGCCCGACGAGCCGAGCAGCGCCACGATCTCGCCCCTGGCGATCCCGATCGTCAGGTTCTTCACCGCATGCACGCCGCGGTCGATCGGGCCGTAGAATTTGTCGACGCCGGAAATGGTGAGGGCGCTGGCGCTCATGCCGCTTCTCCGCTGCGCAAATTGACGACCCTATTGGCGCCGATGCGCTCGCCGCTCGCATGATCGAACAGCAGCGCGCTCTTGCTGTCGACGGCGATATGCGCCTTGCCCTCGGTCTGGCCCGGCGTTCCAG
>NZ_RZOI01000954.1:0-1902 GCF_004022645.1 Mesorhizobium sp. M4A.F.Ca.ET.020.02.1.1
GCGGCGGCATCGTCTCGCCATGGTGCTTGGCGGCGCCAGCGCCGGGGATGGCCGTCTCGCCGTCATCGTCAACGGCGACCGCCGTCAATGCGTCTTCACGCTGCCGGAACGGGCCGGGTTCGGCTGGCATGCCGCCATCCGCCGTCTCGATGGCGGCGTCGACCCGTCGCGGCCGGTGCCGGGGCGGACGGTGGTCTTCATGATCGAGCGCAAGGCCGGCGGCCGGGCGCGCAGCGGGAGGGCAAGTGATGACTGATGGCAATGGGCGGCGCGGGTCCGACTGGTGGCGCGGCTGCGTCATCTACCAGATCTATCCGCGCTCCTTCCAGGACACGACGGGCGACGGCAGCGGCGATCTCAAGGGCATCACCGCCAGGCTCGCGCATGTCGCCTCGCTCGGCGTCGACGCCATCTGGCTGTCGCCCTTCTTCAAGTCGCCCATGGCCGACATGGGCTACGACGTGTCGGACTATCGCGACGTCGATCCGATGTTCGGCACGCTGGAGGATTTCGATGCACTGATCGCCGAGGCGCACCGGCTCGGCCTGAAGGTCGTCATCGACCAGGTGATCTCCCACTCGTCCGACAAGCATGAATGGTTCGTCGAGAGCCGCGCCAGCCGCGACAACCCGAAGGCCGACTGGTACGTCTGGGCCGATGCCAAGTCCGACGGCAATGCGCCCAACAACTGGCTGTCGCTGTTTGGCGGGCCGGCCTGGGAGTGGGATGCCACTCGCCGGCAGTACTATATGCACAATTTCCTCGCCGCCCAGCCCGACCTCAACTTCCACAATCCGGAGATTCAGGACGCGGTGCTGGACACGGTGCGCTTCTGGCTGGAGCGCGGCGTCGACGGTTTTCGGCTGGATACGGTCAATTACTATTTCCATGACCGCTGGCTGCGCGACAACCCGCCTCTGGCGGAAAGCGTCGCCGGCACCAACGGCGCCACCACCACCTATGCCTTCCAGGAGCATCTGTTCGACAAGACGCGGCCGGAGAACCTCGACTTCCTGTGCCGCTTCCGCGCGTTGCTCGACGAGTATCAGGACCGCGCCGCGGTCGGCGAGGTCGGCGACGAGGACCGCTCGCTGAGGACGCTCGCCGCCTACACCTCAGGCGGCGACAAGCTGCAGATGTGCTACACATTCGACCTGCTGGGGCCGCAATTCTCGGCCGCGCACATACGCGGCTGCGTCGAGGCCTTCGAAAGCACGGCCGCCGACGGCTGGGTCTGCTGGGCGTTCTCCAACCATGATGTCGTGCGCCATGTCAGCCGCTGGACGCGGCCGGGCGGCGAGCCGGACAGGGTGGCGAAATTCTCGATCGCGCTACTCGCCTGCCTGCGCGGCTCGATCTGCCTCTATCAGGGTGAAGAGCTTGGGTTGGAGGAAGCCGAGCTTGCCTATGAGGATCTGCGCGATCCGCTGGGCATCCGCTTCTGGCCTGGCGTGAAGGGCAGGGACGGCTGCCGCACGCCGATGGCCTGGGAGCACGGCGCCGACAATGGCGGCTTCACGACGGGCAGGCCCTGGCTGCCGGTGCCGGCCAGCCACCGCGCCCGCGCCGTCGACGTCCAGAACGGCGAGAAGGGATCGGTGCTTGCCGCTTATCGGGCGATGCTCGCCTTGCGCAGGCGGCACTCGGCGCTTGTCGGCGGGTCGATCCGCTTTCTGGATGCCGAAGGCGATGTCCTTGCCTTCGTCCGCGAGGGTGAGGGCGAGAGGCTGGTTTGCGTCTTCAACTTCGCCGACGAGCAGGCGGTCTGGCCCTTGCCGCCGGCTCTGGGGCCTGTTGAAGTGATCGATCTCGGCGCCGGCGCGGTCATTGCCGAGGACGTATTGTCACTGCCGCCGCTGGGTTTCTTTCTGGGGCGAACCAACTTGGCGGCCAGCCCGTCAA
>NZ_RZOI01000955.1:0-1896 GCF_004022645.1 Mesorhizobium sp. M4A.F.Ca.ET.020.02.1.1
CCATTGCCTAGCGCGGACGCGGAAAAAGGTGAGGACTTCATCGACATCGAACGTCTGCTCGGCATGGCCGCGCGGCAGGTCAAGGTGGTGGCGGTGTGCGCCGTCATAGGCCTGTTCCTCGGCGTAATCTATCTGCAGACCACGCCCAAGCAATACATGTCGGTCGCCAGCGTGTTGATCGACGAGGGCCTGAACAAGGTCGTCGACGACATCTCGGCCGCGTCCGTCACCATGCAGACGGATGCCGCCCTGCTCAGCCAGATCGAAATCATCAACTCGGCCCGCCTGGCATCGGTGGTGGTCGATAAGCTGAAACTCGACCAGAACCAGGACTTCATGAATCCGCCGCAATCGGCTCTGGCCAAGGGCATCGGTTTCCTGCGCGGCGTGATCGGCTATTTCCGCAGCAACTCCGCCGACGAAATTCCCGGCATGGAGAATGTCGACGCCGCGACGCGCGAGGCCATGAAAAAGGAAGCGAGCCACGACTATGCCGTGCTGAAGCTGCAGAACGAGGTGCAGGCGCAGCGCAACGGCCGCAGCTATGTGATTGCCATCGGCTATCAGTCGCCGAACCCGGCGCTGGCGACGGCGATCACCAAGGCCTATTCCGATGCCTATCTCGCCGACCAGCTCAACGCCAGCTTCGACGCCACCGAACGCGCGGCCGTCTGGCTGCAGGGCCGCTTGGCGGAGCTTCGCGAAAGCTCGCAGAAGGCGTCGATGGCGGTTGAGACGTTCCGGGCCGAGCACGGGCTGTCCGCCAACAGCGACGGGCAGCTGATGAGCGACAAGCAGCTCGCCGACCTGAATGCCCAGCTCATCGTCGCGCAGGCCGATACGGCTCGCGCCAGCGCCCGCTATCAGCAATACAAGGCGATCGTCGACAGCGGCTCCGACAACGCCTTCAACGACTCGGCCATCGCAAGCGATCAGCCGGCCAGCTCGGTCATCACGACGCTCAAGACCCGCTATCTCACCATCGCCAAGCGGCTGCAGGATGTTTCGGCCAATTACGGTGCGGACCATCCCCAAGCGGTCGCGCTTGCCAAGGAGAAGGCCGACGTGTCGGCGCAGATTTTTGGCGAGCTGAAGCAGCTTACCGAAAATTACCGCAACGAGTATGAAGTGGCTCAGACACGTGAGACGGCGCTCAGGCAGAAGATCGCCGACGCGGCAGGCAAGAGCTCCATCGACAACCAGTCACAGGTCAAACTGCGCGATCTGAACCAGCAAGCGACGGCGCTCACCACGCTCTATCAGACGTTCTTGAGCCGCTATGAGGAAGCCTCGCAGCAGCAGTCCTTCCCGGTCGGCAAGGTGCGCATCATTTCTGATGCGACTATGCCGCTCTCCGCGGCAGGCCCGCGCACATCCAAGGTGCTGGCGCTCTTCCTCGTGCTTGGCGTGTTGCTCGGCGCCGGATTTGGCGGCTTGAATGAATTCAACGAGCGCTTCTTCCGGACCGGCGACGACATCCGCGACCGCGTTGGCCTCAAATTCCTCGGCTACCTGCCGACGATCGGCGGCGGCAGATCCGGCAAGGACAACAAGCCCGACGACGCCGAAGCTGATCCCAAGGTCGCCAGCCTCTCGGCGGCGGAAAAGCGGGCGCGAATGCGGGTCAGCATCGACGCGCCGGCATCGATGTTCGCCGAAACGCTCCGCAACGCCAAGATCGCCTTCGACGTGGTCATGGAAGGTCAGGGCAGCCGCGTCATCGGCGTGATCTCGCTTCTGCCCGGCGAGGGCAAGTCGACGGTGGCGGCGAACCTGGCGGGGCTGCTGGCCGCCAACGGCGCCAGGACGCTGCTGATCGATGGCGATCTGCGCAATCCCGGGCTCAGCCGCAGCCTTGGCATGGAAACCGAGCAAGGGCTGATGGAAGCGGTGGTC
>NZ_RZOI01000956.1:0-1896 GCF_004022645.1 Mesorhizobium sp. M4A.F.Ca.ET.020.02.1.1
GTTCTGGGTGATAAAATTCTCGATGGCATCGACCTGCGCGGCGAAGTCGCGCTCGTCCTTCATGCCGACGGCGGCGAAATCGAACTTGTCCTTGTTCTTGGCCGCGTACTCCTCGGCTCCAGCCTGCATCTGCTTGAAGAACTCGTTGGCGAGCGACTTCATGACCAGGCCGACCTTGGGCTTGTCGGCGGCGAGCGCCGGGCCGAGCGGCAGCGCCAGGGCGCCCGCGGCCAATGCGCTGCTTTTGAGGAACTGACGACGCGAGAACTGGCCCAGGTCGAGACCAAGCGCGTTTGGATCCTTGCTCATGTTTTCCTCCACTTGATTGAGCCGTAATCGGTTACGTAACCGATTACGCAACAGGTTAGTGCGGGAGTTTGGCGGATGTCAATCCGTAAAAGGCTTGTGGCACTCGCCCAGATCACCGCCACATCAACGAGGGCGGCTTGCCAATCGGAACACGCGGCACACTGGCGGGACGTCCGCTATTTGACACCCGCCCTGCGGAAATCGGAGGGCGACATGCCGGCGAGCTTGCGGAACGACTTGTTGAAGGCGCTGAGCGAGCCGAAGCCCGAATCCATGGCGACGCGCAGCACGTTGGCGTCCTCATGCATCAAGAGCGCCTGCGCATAGCTCAGCCGCAGCAGGTTGACATACTCGTTGAGCGTCATCCCGGTCGACTTCTTGAAGATGCTCATGGCGTATTTCGGATGGATGTCGACGACAGCCGCTATGTCGACGCAGTCGATCTCATAGAGGAAATTCTCGGCGATGAAGTCGCACATGCGCCCGACGTTGCGCGACGACTGCTGGTCGAAGGGGCTGCCCGCCGAATGTGCGGCGGGAACCCTCGAAACAAGCCGGTAGGGTTCGAACCGCACCCGCTCCAGCCGCAGCAGCAGCTCGTTCACCGCATGCTCGGCTTTGGCCGCGTCGCCCGAGCGGGCGTAGCTGTTCCAGCGCTCGAAATTGTGGTTGTCGGCCTGGTCGGTGGCCGACGTCACCAGCGTGGCGCCCGTCATCAGCCGGTGCCGGACATCGGTGGGTAGATGCAGCCGGAAGAAATGCACCAGCGGCAAATGCGCCCCGGCATAGACGGCATCGTCACTGAGATCGTCCATCTGGTGCGGCAGGCCGCCCCAGAACAGGCACATCTCGCCGGCCGACAGCGAGATCTCGTGATCATTCATCAAGTAGTGCACGCTGCCGCGCACGATGAAATTGACTTCCACCTGCGCGTGCCAATGCGGCTTGAGCATAACCAGCGGCTGTGTGTGGAACATCTGCAGCATCAGCGGCATGCCTTCCACGCTGCTGGCGCCAGGCTGGTAGAACGGCCGTTCCGGCATCTTACTTTCCGCCAATTTTCTTTTCCCTTTGTCCGGGACAAGCCTTCCGCGCCGCATAATCTAGCCACGCTCACTGTGAGAGAGCAAATGAAATGGGAGGAGTTCAATGCGCACCACACTGACCTGCGCCGCGCTCGCGCTTGCCCTGGGCTCCGGCCCGGCCATGGCGCAATCCGGCGAAATCACGATCTGGAGCTGGAACATCGCGGCTTCGTCGCTGAAGGCCACCGTCGCCGGCTTCAACAAGAAATACCCCGACATCAAGGTGACCGTCGAGGATCTCGGCAACCAGCCGACCTATGACAAGTCGATTGCCGGCTGCGCCGCCGGCGGCGTCGGTCTGCCGGACATCGTCTCGATCGAGAATGGCGAGGCCGAGAACTACTGGAGCCAGTTCCCCGACTGCTTCGTCGACCTGCATACGCTGGGCTACACCGCCGAGGACCAGAAGAAATTCCCCGATTTCAAGCGCACCGAGCTCGAGGTCGGCGAGAAGGCCTATGCGATGCCGTGGGATTCCGGCCCGGTCGCCGCCTTCTACCGC
>NZ_RZOI01000957.1:0-1893 GCF_004022645.1 Mesorhizobium sp. M4A.F.Ca.ET.020.02.1.1
CTTCCAGAGCCTGATCGGCCTGGTGCTGGTGGCGATCGGCGGCGTCATCTTCTCGCCCAGGCGCCATGGCGAGATCTTGTTCCTCAACCCCGACAACATCGCCAACATCGTGCGCGCCGTGTCAGAGACCGGCATCATCGCCATCGGCATGACCTTCGTCATCATCACCGCCGGCATCGACCTCTCGGTCGGCGCGGTGCTCGGTCTCTCCGCCGTGGTGACCGCGACCATGATGATCTCCGGCGGCTTCGGCCTCATTGCCACCATCCTCGCCGTGCTCGTCATGGGCGTCGTCTTTGGCATCGTGCAGGGCACCATCTCCACCCGCTTCCGGCTGGAGCCGTTCATCGTTACGCTGGCCGGCCTGCAGGCGGCGCGCGGCCTGGCGCTCATCGTTTCCGGCAACCAGTACATCAACATCTCCTATGGCGACGGGCCGGGACTGGCGCCGCCGGTGTTCGCGGTGCTGGGCGAGCGGCTGTTCGACAACACCGTGCCGGTGGCGACCATCGTCTTCATCGCCTTTGCCGCGATCGCCACGGTGGTGCTCAATACCACGCGTTTCGGCCGCTACGTCTTTGCCGTCGGCGGCAACGAGCGCGCCGCGCGCATTTCCGGCGTGCCGGTGTCGATGGTGAAGATCTCGGTCTATGCCATCACCGGCTTTGCCTCCGCACTTGCCGGCATCGTGCATGCCGGCCAGTTCAACTTCGGCAGCGCCAATGACGGCATGGGCTATGAGCTGACGGCGATTGCCGCCGTCGTCATTGGCGGCACCAGCCTGTTCGGCGGCGCCGGCTCGATGGTCGGCACCGTCGCCGGCACCATCATGCTCGGCGCGCTCGCCAACATCCTTCAGCTCAACAACATCACCCCCGCCACGCAGCTGCTCGCGACCGCCGCGATCATCGTGCTGGCGGCAGTGCTCCAATCCCTCGTTCGCCGCCGCGAGGGATTGGGCAGGTAGGAGGCCGGCGGCAAGCATACCCCCGAGACTGAAACCAAAGGTCTGTCCGCCCCCGGCCAGACGAGGAGGAGAGTGAGCATGAAAACCACACTGAGAGGATCGAAGCGTGCCCTCAAGGCCGCGCTTCTGGCAGGCGCCGGCCTGTGTATCGCCGGCAGCGCACAGGCCGCCGAGCCGCTGGTCAAGGCCTGCGCCAAGGACGGTCAGTTCGTCATCGGCTTTTCGCAGGCCAACAACGCCGAACCCTATCGCCAGCACGTCAATGACGAACTGACGGCCGCGGCCAAGGACGTTCCGCAGTTCACGCTGCAGATCGCCGACGGCGCCGGCAACGTCAACACGCAGACCTCGCAGGTCGACAACTTCATCACCCAGAAGGTTGATATCCTGCTGATCTCGCCCTTCGAAGCAGCGCCGCTGACGCCGGCCGTGAAGCGCGCCATGGATGCCGGCATTCCGGTGATCGAGCTCGACCGCAAGACCGTCGGCGACCCGGGCAAGGACTACACGGCCTTCATCGGCGGCGACAATTACAAGATCGCGCTCGAAGCCGGGAAATACACCGCAAAGACGCTGCTGCCCGACGGTGGCGAGACGGCGGTGCTGGAAGGCCTGCCGAGCTCGACGCCGGCGGTGGAGCGCCTCAACGGCTTCAAGGACGGCGTGAAGGAGAACGCCAAGATCCAGGTCGTCGCCGAGCAGGCCGCCGACTGGGTTCCGGATAAAGCCCAGACCGCCTTTGCCGCCATGCTGCAGGCGCATCCCGACATCAAGGTGCTCTACGCCTCGAACGACATGATGGCGGCCGGCGCGCTGCTGGCTGCCAAGGGCGCCGGCAAGGACGTCAAGATCATCGGCACCGACGGCCTGCCCGGTCCGGCCGGCGGCATCGAGGCCGTCGCCAAGGGCGACTGGGCGGCGACCTT
>NZ_RZOI01000958.1:0-1889 GCF_004022645.1 Mesorhizobium sp. M4A.F.Ca.ET.020.02.1.1
TCTGTCGGTGCAGCCGAAGGAAGACACCGCGCTGGTGCGCGGCGTCAACCTGATCCGCCGTCACCAGAAGCAGACCCAGTCCCAAGAGGGCGGGATCATCACCAAGGAAGCGCCGATCCACCTGTCGAACATCGCGCTGGCCGACCCCAAGGACGGCAAGCCGACCCGCGTCGGTTTCACCATCCAGAAGGACGGCAAGAAGGTGCGCGTCGCCAAGCGTTCGGGAGAAGTCATCAATGGCTAAGGCTGAAACCAAGCAGGCGGCTGCCAAGAACGAGCCGCGCCTCAAGAAGGTCTATAACGAGACCATCCGCAAGGCGCTGCAGGAGCAGTTCGGCTACGACAACGACATGCAGGTTCCGCGCCTCGACAAGATCGTGCTGAACATGGGCGTCGGCGAGGCGACCGGCGATTCGAAGAAGCCTTCGGTCGCGGCCGAGGACCTCGCGATGATCGCCGGCCAGAAGGCCGTCGTCACCCGCGCCCGCAACTCGATCGCCGGGTTCAAGGTGCGCGAGAACATGCCGATCGGCGCCAAGGTCACGCTGCGCAAGGAACGCATGTACGAGTTCCTCGATCGCCTCGTGAACATCGCGCTGCCGCGCGTCCGCGACTTCCGCGGGCTGAACCCGAAGAGCTTTGACGGCCGTGGCAACTATGCCATGGGCATCAAGGAACACATCGTGTTCCCGGAGATCAACTACGACAAGGTTGATCAGGTCTGGGGCATGGACGTCATCGTTTGTACGACGGCGAAGACGGACGACGAAGCCAGGGCTCTGCTCAAGGCTTTCAACTTCCCCTTCCGCCAGTAACGGCAGCGAAAAAGGAAAAATCTGAAATGGCAAAGACCAGCTCAGTCGAGAAGAACAACAGGCGCCGGAAGCTTGCGGACCAATATGCCGCCAAGCGCAAGGCACTGAAGGCCATCGTCATGGATCAGTCCAAGCCGATGGAAGAGCGTTTCCGCGCCCAGTTGAAGCTGTCGGCACTGCCGCGCAACTCGGCCAAGATCCGCATCCGCAACCGCTGCGAAGTCACCGGCCGCCCGCGCGCCTACTATCGCAAGCTCAAGGTTTCGCGTATCGCGCTTCGCGATCTTGGCAACAACGGCCAGATCCCGGGCCTGGTCAAGTCGAGCTGGTAAGGAGGACATTGAGATGTCATTGAGCGATCCTCTCGGCGATATGCTGACCCGCATCCGCAACGCCTATGGCCGTAAGAAGTCGAGCGTCTCGACCCCGGCTTCGCGTCTGCGCACCCGCGTCCTCGACGTGCTGAAGGCAGAAGGCTATATCCGCGACTACAGCCAGACCGACTTCGAGAACGGCAAGTCCGAAATCGAGATCGAGCTGAAGTATTTCGACGGCGCGCCGGTCGTGCGCGAAATCGCCCGTGTCTCGAAGCCGGGCCGCCGCGTCTATGTCTCGGCCAAGTCGATCCCGCAGGTCGCCAACGGCCTCGGTATCGCCATCCTTTCGACGCCGAAGGGCGTGATGGCCGACCACGAAGCGCGCGAGCAGAACGTCGGCGGTGAAATCCTCTGCCAGATCTTCTGATCTGGCGCGTGATATCGAAAGCGGTATCCGGTTTTCGGGAATGCTCGAAAACTGGACCCTGAACCTAGAGAAGTGACGAGGACAACAAAATGTCTCGTATTGGAAAGAAACCCGTTTCGCTGCCGCAGGGCGTGACCGCGACCGTCAACGGCCAGACCGTGACGGCGAAGGGCCCCAAGGGTGAGCTGAAGTTCGTGGTCAACGACGAAGTGCTGGTCAAGCTGGAAGGCACCGAGATTGCCGTCCAGCCGCGCGACCAGACAAAGACCGCCCGCGCCAAGTGGGGCATGTCGCGCACGCAGATCGTCAACATCCTGCAGGGTGTGAAGG
>NZ_RZOI01000959.1:0-1885 GCF_004022645.1 Mesorhizobium sp. M4A.F.Ca.ET.020.02.1.1
ATGGCGCTCAGATGCCCGAGCGCCTCGCGGACGGGCGTGCGCGAAACGTCGAAGCGGGCGGCTAGCGAGACCTCGTCGAGCCTTTCGCCGGGGCGCAGATAGCCGGTGACGATGCGGTCCGCGATCGCCCTCACCATCTGATCCACGGTCGTGCCCGACCTGACCAAGCTGCGCTTTGCCGACACGTCTCCTCCGTCCAGTTTGTTGCAGGCAGACCCGCGAGGTGGACGGCTCCCGGGCTGAATTTCGACTCAAGGCTGCACCTGTATGCCTAGATTTTAACCTCAATGTCAAACTGGTCATTTATCAGGCAAAAAGTGCATGCACTTGCCTTGCGTTTATGCAGAGCCTCTAAACCCACACATTGATTTTATTGCGAAAAAGCAAGCTTTGAAACTGGCACAGTGATTGCATGCACTTTTCCAGTGGATAGCAACCGGCCCGGAGATCGGGTCCAAAAAGGGGAGCATTCGATATGACCGCGAGATTCAAACTTAGCCGCCGCGATCTGCTCAGGACCTCCGCCGCCGGAGCGGCGCTCGGTCTGGCCTCGGCAGCCTTTCCGATCCGCAGGGCGTTCGCCGCGTCGGCGACCGTCGGCTTCATCTATGTCGGCCCGAAGGACGACTACGGCTACAACCAGGCGCATGCAGAGGGCGCGGCGACGCTGAAGAGCATCGAGGGCATTTCCGTCGTCGAGGAAGAGAACGTTCCCGAGACGGTCGACGTCCAGAAGACGATGGAATCGATGATCAACCTCGACGGCGCCTCGCTGATCTTCCCGACCTCCTTCGGCTATTTCGATCCGCATATGCTCGCCATGTGCGCGAAGTTCCCCGACGTGCAGTTCCGCCATTGCGGCGGGATGTGGAACAAGGACAAGCACCCGATGAACGCCGGTTCCTATTTCGGCTATATCGGCATGGGCCAGTATCTGAACGGCGTCGTCGCCGGTCACGCCTCCAAATCGAAGAAGCTCGGCTTCGTCGCCGCCAAGCCGATCCCGCAGGTCCTGCTCAACATCAATTCCTTCCTGCTCGGCGCCCGTTCGGTCGATCCGGCGATCACCTGCCAGGTGATCTTCACCGGCGAATGGTCGCTGGCGGTCAAGGAGGCCGAGGCCACCAACGCGCTGGTCGACCAGGGCGCCGACGTCATCACCTGCCATGTCGACAGCCCGAAGGTGGTGGTCGAGACGGCCGCCGGCCGCGGCGCCTTCGTCTGCGGCTATCACGCCAACCAGAGCCCGCTGGCACCGGAGAAATACCTGACCGGAGCGGAATGGAACTGGGCCAAGGTCTACAAGATGTTCGTCGATGACCTCATCGCCGGCACGCCGCTGCCCAATTTCACCCGCGGCGGCCTGGCCGACGGCTTCGTCAAGATGAGCCCGCTCGGGCCCGCCGTGAACGAAGTGGCCCGCAAGCAGTTCGACGGCACGCTAGCCGACATGATGAAGGGCGGCTTCTCCGTCATCAAGGGCCCGCTGAAGAGCAACAAGGGCGTCGTCGTCGCCACTGGAGGCCAGGCCTTCGCCGAGACCGCCATCGAGCTTGAAAGCATGGACTATCTCGTCGAGGGCGTCGTCGGCTCGACCGCCTGAGCCGACTAAGGGAGTCGGGACGATGACGGACACGGTGAGCAGCGCGGACATGCCGGCCATTCTCGGTGCCAAGGGATATCGGGCGGCGCTCGAATGGACCGCCAGGCGAGCTGAGGCGTTTGTCATTCCGCTCGCGGCGCTGGTCGTCGGCATGGTGCTGTTCAGCCTGTTCGTGGCGCTGGTCGGCAAGTCGCCGGTCCAGCTATACGAGACCATGTGGCGGGGCGGCTTTGGGTCCTGGTTCTCGATCCAGAACTCGCTGTCGCGCGGCGCTCCGCTTCT
>NZ_RZOI01000095.1:0-12739 GCF_004022645.1 Mesorhizobium sp. M4A.F.Ca.ET.020.02.1.1
GAGGAGGGCACGGCTGCCGCCAGCATCATGGCGTCCATGCCGGCACGATGACCGCTTCGCGGCTGAACCAGCCAGAAGCGCCCGCGATGGAACGCATCGACCGTGTGGGCCGGGGTGTCCGGGGCAAGGGCGGTTGACGCTACCATTATTTGCGGCGGATCTCGTTGGCGATGCCGGCATCGGTCAGGATGCGGCGCGCCGCATCCGCCTGGTCGGCGTCGACCATGACACGCCGGGGCAGGATGCCGATCGAGCCGTCCAGCACGCTCATGTTCTGGTCGGCGACGAAGCAGGCGATGCCGGCGTCGCGCATCAGCGATTCGACGAAGGAGATGATCACGGCATCGTTGGTGCGGATGAGCTCTATCATGGAACAAAAATCGCAGGTTGCGCCGTTCCTGTAAACGTGGGCGTTGCCGCCGCCGGCCGCAACCGCGCCAATTCGCCTCTTGCCGTGCCCCGTGATGCCGCCCTAGAGTCGGTTCGGGAGTAGGGTGCCGCGTGCGCTTGGAATAGACGGGAGTGTCTGTGGTGGGTGTCGTTCTCAACATCGAAAACGGGAAGCGGGAACCCGCCTCCATCGAGGATCTGATCGATCTCACGGCCGCCGACATGGGGCGCGTCAACGAATTGATCCTGTCCAAGGCCGGTTCCGACGTCGAGATGATCCCCGAGGTCGCCAACCACCTGATTTCGTCCGGTGGCAAGAGATTGCGGCCGATGCTGACGCTCGCCGCGGCCCAGATGTTCGGCTATTCCGGCGAAGGCCACGTCAAGCTCGCCACCTCTGTCGAGTTCATGCACACCGCGACGCTGCTCCACGACGACGTCGTCGACGAGAGCGGAATGCGCCGCGGCAAGAAGACGGCGCGCATAATCTGGGGCAACCAGGCGAGCGTGCTGGTCGGCGATTTCCTGCTCGGCCAGGCCTTCCGCATGATGGTCGATGTCGGCTCGCTGGAGGCCCTCGACATCCTCTCCAGCGCTGCTTCCATCATCGCCGAGGGCGAAGTGATGCAGCTTGCCGCCGCCAAGAACCTGGAGACCACCGAGGACGAGCATTTCGCCGTCATCAAGGCCAAGACCGCGGCGCTGTTCTCGGCCGCCGCCGAGGTCGGCCCGGTCATCGCCCTGGCAACCCGCAACGACCGCGCGGCGCTGCGCTCCTACGGCATGAATCTCGGCCTTGCCTTCCAGCTCATCGACGATGCGCTCGACTATGGCGGCTCCAGCAAGGATCTGGGCAAGAATGTCGGCGACGATTTCCGCGAGGGCAAGGTGACGCTGCCGGTGATCCTCGCCTACCGGCGCGGCACCAAGGCCGAACGCACCTTCTGGAAGCGCGCCATCGAGGACAATGTTACCGACGATGCGGGCCTCGAAAAGGCGATCGGCCTGATGACCCGCCATGGAGCGATTGCCGACACGATCGGCCGCGCCCGCCATTTCGGCGAGATCGCCCGCGATGCGCTGGCGCCGCTGGAGGCGACGCCGCAGAAATCGGCGCTGATCGATGTCATCGATTTCTGCATCGCCAGAGTGAACTGAGGTGGGGTCTGCGGCCGCCGACTTGCTGGCCCGGACGATCGGCACAGGCAGGCTTGGCACGGCTACGCATGGGCTGACCTGTACACCAACATTGCCGCAAGCAGCTATGTGACGTCAGAGTGTTGGTTGGTCGCGCGATCTGCTATGATGCTTCGTCGTCATGGTTCGTTAATCGGGTGACCCGATTGTGAATTCGGCCCGGATTGAAGCCTGACCCCAAAAAGGCCATGCTTTGTCGGGAAAAGACCGAGTCTGTGGCGGTCCCATCGACTTGGGGATTGCGTCTGGCTGAAAGGGATACAATGCGGCAAGGACGTGCGCGCTGGCTCGCAGGGCTGGCAATTGTGACGGGCATGGCGATCTCGGCTCTGCCGGCCTACGCCAAGGAAACCGCCGAGCCGGTCAAGATCACGTCCTTCTCGGGGGCCTACCTCGCCGCCCGGATCGCCGAAGGCGACAACGACCTCGACAGCGCCATCGCCTATTACAAGCAGGCGCTCGCCTTTGCACCCGGCGACACCGCGCTGCAGCAGAGCCTGATGCTGTCGCTGATCGCGCAGGGCCGCTTCGAGGAATCGCTCGTCTACGCCGACAAGCTCAAGGAAGTGCCCGACGTCGAGCGTTTCTCGCGCCTGGCGCTGGCGGTCGATTCCTTCCACAAGAAGGACTTCTCCAAGGCTGAGTACTGGTTGAAACTGTCGCTCGAATCCGATCTCGACCGGCTACTGTCCGGCGTCATGAGTGGCTGGGCCAAGGAAGGCGCCGGCGAGCCCGCTGATGCCATGGCCGCCATCGACAAGCTGCAGGGCCCCGACTGGTTCGGCCTGTTCAAGTCTTTCCACCGCGCGCTGATCGCCGATGCCGCGGGCATGTCGGAGAAGGCCGATCAAATCTACGCCGCGACGCTCCAGGACACCGCCGCCGGCGGTGCCGCCCCGGAGACATGGATGCGCAATGCGCAGGCCTATGCCTCGTTCCTCGCTCGCAAGGGCGACAAGGCCAAGGCGCTTTCGGTGCTCGACCAGGCCGAGGCGTTCGCGCCAGGCAAGCTGGAAATCACCACGCTCCGCGAAGAGATCAACAAGGGCGACAAGGTCGAGCCCTTCATCGCCGGCCCGTCCGACGGCGCGTCCGAGATCCTGCTCGATCTCGCCACCGCGCTCAATCGCGGCGGCGGCGAGCCGTTCGTACGCCTCTATCTGCAATATGCGCTGGCGCTGAAGCCCAACAGCGATGCCGCTCTGGTGCAACTCGCCGCCGTCGCCGAGCAACTGAAGGACGGCGAGGGCGCAATCGCTCTCTATCGCCGCATTCCCGGTTCCTCGCCGCTGAAGGAGCTTTCCGACCTGCAGCTCGGCCTCAACCTCGCCGATCTCGATCGCCATGACGAGGCGATCGCTCATCTGAAGGCGTTCGTCGACAAGCATCCGCAGGACATGCGCGCCTATCTGGCGCTGGGCGGGGTCTACTCCTCCAAGGAGGACTTCCGCTCGGCGGCCAATCTCTACGACAAGGCCGTTGAGGTGCTGAAGACGCCGACCAATGCCAACTGGAACATCTTCTATCAGCGCGGCATCGCCTATGAGCGGCTGAAGGAATGGCCGAAGGCGGAGCCGAACTTCCGCAGGGCGCTGGAACTGTTCCCCGACCAGCCGCAGGTTCTGAACTATCTCGGCTATTCCTGGGTCGACATGAACATGAACCTCAAGGAAGGCCTGGCGATGATCCAGAAGGCCGTCGATCTAAGGCCGAGCGACGGCTACATCGTCGATTCGCTGGGCTGGGCCTATTTCCGCATGGGCAGGTTCGAGGACGCGGTCCGCGAAATGGAGCGCGCCGTGTCGCTGAAGCCGGAGGACCCGGTGCTGAACGACCATCTCGGCGACGCCTACTGGCGCGTCGGCCGCAAGCTGGAAGCCACCTACCAGTGGAACCAGGCCCGCGACCTGAAGCCGGATCCCGACGTGCTTGCCACCTTGCAGCAGAAGCTGCTCAAGGGCCTGCCGGCGATCGAATCCAACACGGCGCAGGAAACCCCGAAGGTCAAGCCGGCCACGCCGGCGCCGAAGGGGTGAGCGGCACCGAAGGATGCTTTGAGCGGGGCTCTTCGTAGCCCCGCTTCGCTTTCAGAGAAGCTTGCGATACACGACGAACCCCGACCGCTCCGCCACCTTGTCGTAGAGTTGCATGGCCGTGTGGTTGGTCTCATGCGTCTGCCAGTACACCCGGCCCGATCCGGCCGCCTTGGCGCGTTCGTAGACGGCGTTGATGAGTGCCCGGTCGACGCCCTTGTCGCGCGCGGCCTCGGTGGTGAACAGATCCTGCAGATAGCAGTTCGCCGCGATCGCCGTCGTGCTGCGGTGATAGAGATAGTGGACGAGACCGAGGAGGCGTCCCTCGCTTTCGGCCACCAGCGCATGCACCGGCTCGTAGGCGTCGAAGAAGCGCGACCAGGTCATGGCCGTGATGTCGCCGGCAAGCGCCGTCTCGCCCGATCGGCCGTAAAAGGCGTTGTAGCCGTCCCATAGCGGCAGCCATTGCTCGAAATCCTCTCGCGTGATGGGTCGGATGCTGATGGAATCTGGCATGGCTGGGGCCTGCTGTTGCTGATGGCGGAGACATGGAACAGACCGCAGGCTCGTCGTGCCGGCAATGGGCCAGCCGTCGGCTTGCCTTGACGCTTGCCAGCCGTGCCTCTAGAGCGTGGTCCCCATCCAGCCGCTCCATCGAGGCCGCCGTGACCGTCGACATTCCCGCCCACATGCATCCCAGCCGCTCCTTCCAGGGGCTGATCCTGACCTTGCACAATTACTGGGCGAACTATGGCTGCGTCATCCTGCAGCCCTACGATATGGAGGTTGGCGCCGGCACCTTCCACCCGGCAACCACCTTGCGCGCGCTGGGTCCGAGGCGCTGGAACGCCGCCTATGTGCAGCCATCGCGCCGCCCGAAGGACGGGCGCTATGGCGAGAACCCCAACCGGCTGCAGCATTATTACCAGTATCAGGTGATCCTGAAGCCGAACCCGCCCAACCTGCAGGAGCTCTATCTTGGCTCGCTTGAAGCCATCGGCGTCGATCCGCTGCTGCACGACATCCGTTTCGTCGAGGACGATTGGGAAAGCCCGACGCTGGGCGCCTGGGGGCTCGGCTGGGAGTGCTGGTGCGACGGTATGGAAGTGTCGCAGTTCACCTATTTTCAGCAGGTCTGCGGCATCGAATGCGCACCGGTCGCGGGCGAGCTCACCTACGGTCTGGAGCGGCTCGCCATGTATGTGCAGGGCGTCGACAATGTCTATGACCTCAACTTCAACGGCCGCGAGGGCGCCGACAAGGTCACCTATGGCGACGTCTTCCTGCAGGCCGAGCATGAATATTCGCGCCACAATTTCGAGTTCGCCAACACCGCGATGCTGCTCAGGCATTTCGAGGACGCCGAGGCCGAATGCAAGGCGCTGCTCGCGGCCGGCACGCCCGGATCGAATGACGTGGGCGCAAGGCACCGCATGGTCCTGCCCGCCTACGACCAGTGCATCAAGGCCAGCCACGTCTTCAACCTGCTCGACGCGCGCGGCGTCATCTCGGTCACCGAGCGGCAGAGCTACATCCTCAAGGTGCGCAACCTGGCCAAGGCCTGCGGCGAGGCCTTCCTGCAGACCGAGGCGGGCGGCCTGGCGGCCTAAGTGTGTCGATATTCAGGTGATGCCGGCCTGCAAACGCCGGTTTTCTGCGCTTCCGCTACTCACGTACGTCAAGTACGCTCCGCTCCGGGTCTCGAAAACCACCGTTTTCGGCTCGGCGTGACCTTAATCTCAACGCACCTTAGTTCAAGGCGCTTTGGCCAATTTTGAGTGAAGCTGTGATCGGCAACGAGCTCTGGCTGCTTGCGCTGTCGATCGTCCGCAACGCCTGCCGCACGCCCGGCATCGTGAACGTGCCATGCATCTGGGCGGCGAAACAGGCGCTCAGTGCGAGGATTTGCAGGGTTCTCGATACGGTCTTCATGGTCGTTCAGCCAATAGGTCTCTGCCTGAGCGTTGGTCGCTTCAGCGCCGCGTTCGGTTCATGGGATTTCTGTTCTTAGGACGGGTGCGCCCGCTTGGTCCCGACAAAGACCTGATAATTTCCTGAAATCGGCCACCCCGGCGGCCGGCGGGCAGGGGTGACAGCGGCGAGCCGAGTTGCTATGCCCCGCCCGGACCGTTCGCCCCGCATGAGTTGATCCCTATGCCCGACCTGCTTCTGGAACTTCGCTCCGAAGAAATTCCCGCGCGCATGCAGCGCAAGGCCGCCGGCGACCTCAGGAAGATGCTGTCCGACGGCCTGGTCGAGGCCGGCCTCACCTATGAGGCAGCGCGCGAGTACTGGACGCCGCGGCGCCTGGCGCTCGACATTCGCGGCCTGACGGCGCGCTCCAAGGACATTCGCGAGGAGATCAAGGGCCCCGCCACCTCGGCGCCCGAACAGGCGGTCCAGGGCTTCCTGCGCAAGGCGGGCCTCGCCTCGATCGCCGAAGCGCATGTCCATTCCGACCCGAAGAAGGGCGACTTCTATGTCGCCCATATCTCCAAGCCGGGCAGGGCGGCGGAAGAGATCATCGCCGAGCTGGTGCCAGGCATGATCCGCAACTTCCCGTGGCCGAAATCGATGCGCTGGGGGCCGGCCTCGGCCAGGCCCGGTTCGCTGCGCTGGGTGCGGCCGCTGCAATCGATCGTCTGCACCTTCGGCCCCGAGACCGAGGAGCCCGTCGTGGTCGATTTCGAGATTGACGGCATTCGTTCCGGCAACGTCACCTATGGCCATCGCTTCCACGCTCCGGGCGAATTCACCGTGCGTCGCTTCGACGACTATGTTTCGAAGCTGGAAGCCGCCAAGGTCGTGCTCGACGCCGAGCGGCGCAAGGAGATCATCCTGGCCGACGCCCGCAACCTTGCCTTTGCTAACGGTCTCGACCTGGTCGAGGACGACGGATTGCTGGAAGAAGTCTCCGGCCTCGTCGAATGGCCTGTCGTGCTGATGGGCGAATTCGAACAGGACTTCCTCGCCATTCCGCCCGAGGTCATCCGGCTGACCATCCGCGCCAACCAGAAGTGCTTCGTCACCCGGCCGCAAGGGGCGGGCGAGGACCTGTCCAACCGCTTCATCCTTGTCGCCAACATCGAGGCCAGCGATGGCGGCAAGGAGATCGCGCACGGCAACGGCAAGGTGGTGCGAGCCCGCCTGTCCGACGCGCTCTATTTCTGGAAGACCGACCAGGGCGATTTGCCCGATCTCGGCGAACTCCAGGCGTCGGCCGAAAAGCTCGGGCTCGATCTGAAGAAGCCGCTCGACCAGCGCATCGCCCGCCTCGACCATCTCGACGTGACCTTCCACGCGAAGCTTGGCACGCAAGGAGCACGCGTCGAGCGGATCAAGCGGTTGGCCGAGGAACTGGCGCCGATCGTCGGCGCCGACCCGGCGCTGGCGCACCGCGCCGCGGTGCTTGCCAAGGCAGACCTGCAGACCGAAGTAGTCGGCGAGTTCCCGGAATTGCAGGGCGCCATGGGCCGCAAATATGCGCTGCTGGAGGGTGAGCATGCATCCGTGGCCGCGGCCGCTGAAGAGCACTACAAGCCGCAAGGCCCGTCCGATCGCGTGCCGACCGATCCGGTCTCGGTTGCCATCGCGCTCGCCGACAAGCTCGACACGCTCACCGGTTTCTGGGCCATCGATGAGAAACCAACTGGCAGCAAGGATCCGTTTGCCCTGCGCCGCGCTGCGCTCGGCGTGGTCAGGATCCTGATCGAGAACCGCGTTCGTTTGGCGCTGACATCGATCTTCGCCAAAGCCTTTGCAAACTTTGCAGGCGGCGCGAGCCCGCAGTCCGACCTCCTCGCCTTCTTCCACGACCGCCTGAAGGTCTATCTGCGCGACCAGGGCGCACGGCACGACCTCATCGATGCCGTCATCACGCAACAGTCCGACGACCTGCTGCAGATCGTGCGCCGCGTCGAGGCGCTGGGCTCATTGCTCGACACCGACGGTGGCAAGAACCTGCTCGCCGGCACCAAGCGCGCCGCCAACATCCTGGCGGCGGAAGAGAAGAAGAAAACCTTCATCGCCGAGACTGTTGAGCCGGCTCTTCTGCGCGAAGAAGCGGAAAAGAAGCTCTATGCCGCGGTGAATCAGGCCGAGAAGGAAGCCGGCCAAGCGATTCAGAACGAAGATTTTTCCGCCGCCATGCTGGCGCTTAGCGTGTTGCGTGAACCGGTTGATTCATTCTTTGAACAGGTTCTCGTCAATGATGAGGACCAGGCCGTGCGCGCCAATCGTCTGGCGCTGCTTGCCCGCATCCGCGCCGCCACCGATCAGGTCGCGGATTTCTCCAAGATCGCCGGCTGACGGCCGCAAACGCGGGCCTGGAATTGCCTGCGCCCATCGGGGCGCGGGCCGTGCGCCCCGCTCTCAGGCGCGCCAAAATTTAGTACGCGGGAGCCGGCTTACAGTCATATGACGATGACCTCCGCGTGGGACAACGATGACGTTCCCCCAACCACGGAGGCTTGCCATGAATTCCGATCACGACATCGAAGTCACTGAAGAAACCGCGGCTGCTGTCGAGGCGATCGAATCCGCTTCCGACGACAGGCTCGACCATGCCGCAGCTGCCGCGGTCGAAGCCGCCGATCAGTCTGACGATGACGAGGAAGGTGACGACGAGGACGGCGAGGATGCCGACGACGAAGCGACCCTGTTGGGTGGTGACGAGGATGAAGACGGCGAGGACGAGGATGAGGACGAGGAAGACGGCGTGAAGGCCGACGACGAAGACGAGTCCGACGAGGACAAGGAAGAAGCCGCCTGAGCCATTTTGGAGGCGGCCTCTCCGTCCTCCACGACCGAATAGCCCGCTGAGCTAGAGGAAGGGCGGCGCCAACGCGCCGCCCTTTTTGCCGTCAGTCCTCGAGGATGCTGACGTAGACGCTGTTCGAATAGACATCGACCTGGATCAGCGCCTCGCCATTGACGATGGCGCGCCGTGTCGCGCCGCTCATGGCGCCGCCGCGCCTCAACATCCGCTCCAGGTCGGCGCGGTCATCATTGCTGCGGAACCAGGCGTCACCCTCGTCGTCGCGGTCGCGCCGGTGGAATTTGTGCCAGTTGGCGCGGTCCTGCCGCACCATCTGCGCGGCGCTGTCCAGCGGATAGCCGTCGCTGGCGTGATGGTCCCGCTCGGAAATGCGCGCGACATAGGAGCCGAGCATATCGTCGGCCCGCGCCGTGCTCGTGCCCAGCACCGACGCCAGCAGCAATGCGGCGACGGCAAATCGTCTCGTCTCGTTCATGATGAACCCCCTTTTGAAAACCCAGTCTTCTTCCACCGATGCCGTCTGACATTTCGGGCAGCAGGATGGAATCAGAAGGAATACTGCCATCCGGGCATATGCGCCGGATGACGGATCAGCCTCCACTGAAAAGCCTACATGGCTTTTCCGACGGGGGATATCGGTGCCGGCTGCGCGGCTGCCGGTTGTGGCTGCTGCGCCTCGGGCTGAGGCTTCGGTTCGGCGGCGCCGTTTGACGCGGTCGCCTCGCCGGCCGGCTTGCCGTCGGCGGTGGGCGTTGTCTCGGTCGCCGGCGCCGTGGCGGTTGTGGCCTTGGCCGGTGCTGCGGCAGGCGTTGCAAAAGCGCCGCCGACGACGCCGCCGCGAATGATCATCGGGCTCTGCATGGAACCATGGTGCGTGGACTTATCGGGGATCGCCGCGACCTTCTCGTCGGTGACATCGAGTGCGGGCTCGCCAAGCGCCACGACCGACGGCGTCGAGCCGAGCTTCATCGGTTCGGGCGCGAGCCGGATGATGGAGGGCGTCGTGGTCGACGCGCCCAACACGACAATGGACGAAGCCTGGGCGCCGCCGGTAATTGCCGACAGGCCGACGCCAAGCGCTGCAAGGACACGCATCGACACCATGATAGTTTCCCCTGGCCCAACAAACCGGCACCATATTCCCACGGGATTGATGCCTGCTTGCGCGGAAACATAGCATTTTAGGGATTGATAATTCGCCAACGCCCGCACTTGCCCGCCGAACGCCGCCGTATTACGCAGCCTCGCATCCAAAGAGGTGACGACAATTGGCTGAGATAGTTGCCGCCGGCGAGGCGATGGAGCGGGCGCTGGCGCTGCTCGAGGGCGGCGACGTCGTCGCCATTCCGACCGAGACTGTCTACGGGCTGGCCGGCGACGCCACCAGCGGCATCGGCGTTGCCCGCATTTTCGAGGCCAAGGGCCGCCCGCGCTTCAACCCGCTGATCGCCCACGTCGCCGATCTCGCCATGGCCGAGCGCATCGCGCTCTTCGACCCGCTGTCGAGAAAGCTGGCCGCGGCCTTCTGGCCGGGTCCGCTGACGCTGGTGCTGCCGCAGCGCCCCGGAAATGGCATTCATCCGCTGGTCACGGCAGGGCTGGACACCATTGCGTTGCGCATGCCCAAGGGGTTCGGCGGCGAGCTGATCGCCAGGCTCGGTCATCCGCTCGCCGCGCCCAGCGCCAATTCTTCCGGCAGGATCAGCGCCACCACCGCCGGCGCCGTGGCTGCCGATTTAGGCGACAGGATCAGGTTGGTGGTCGATGGCGGGGCGACGCCGGTCGGCCTGGAATCGACCATCGTCAAGGTCGAGGGCGAGAGGGTGCGGCTGCTGCGGCCGGGTGGCATCGCTGCGGCCGAGATCGAGGCCGTCGCCGGCAAGCCGCTGCTGCGCGGCGTAGCTGCCGGCATCGAGGCGCCCGGCATGCTCGCCTCGCACTACGCGCCGGGCGCCGCGATGCGCCTCAACGCCCGTCAGATCGCCAGCGGCGAGGCGCTGCTCGCCTTCGGCGGCAGTCGCGCCGAAGGCTGGCAAGGTGCGGCCGCGCTGCGCAACCTCTCCGAGACCGGCGACCTGCGCGAGGCGGCGGCGAACCTCTTCGCATACATGCAGGAGCTCGACCGCAGCGGCGCCGCGACCATCGCCGTCGAGCCGATCCCTTTCGAGGGTCTGGGCGAGGCGATCAACGACCGGCTGTCGCGCGCCGCAGCACCCCGTGACAAGATCGCCTGAGCGCCATAGGTTCTGGCCCCATGAATGATCAGTCCGACGACCAGCCCTTCGAGCTCGACCCCAGCCTTGTCGACCGTTTCGCGGCCATCGTTGGCGAGAAATACGCCTTGCGTGACCAGGCCGAGATCGCACCCTACATCACCGAACGGCGCGGCCTCTGGCACGGCCGGACGTCGCTGGTGCTGAGGCCGGGCAGCGTCGAGGAGGTGAGCCGCATCATGCGGCTTGCGACCGAGACCAAAACGCCCGTCGTGCCGCAGAGCGGCAACACCGGACTGGTCGGCGCCCAGGTGCCCGACAAGTCCGGCCATGACATCATATTGTCGCTGTCCAGGCTGAACCGCATCCGCGAGATCGACGTGCTCTCCAACACCGTCACCGTCGAGGCCGGCGTCATCCTGCAGACCTTGCAGGAAGCGGCCGACGCTGCCGGCCGGCTGTTTCCGCTGTCGCTTGCCGCGCAAGGCTCCTGCCAGATCGGCGGCAACCTCTCCTCCAACGCCGGCGGCACCGGCGTGCTTGCCTATGGCAATGCGCGCGAGCTCTGCCTCGGCGTCGAAGTCGTGCTGCCGACCGGCGAGGTGTTCGACGATCTGCGCAAGCTGAAGAAGGACAATACCGGCTACGACCTGAAGAACCTCTTCGTCGGCGCCGAAGGCACGCTCGGCGTCATTACCGCCGCCGTGCTCAAGCTGTTTCCGAAGCCGAAGGGCAGGGAGGTCGCCTTTGCCGGCCTGTCGTCGCCTCGCGATGCACTTTCCCTGTTCAGCCTGGCGATGGGCCGGGCGGGCGCTTCGCTCACTGCCTTCGAGCTGATCGGCAAGCGGCCGTATGACTACACGCTGAAGCATGCGCAAGGCGTCACCCGGCCGCTGGCCGACGACTGGCCTTGGTATGCGCTTATGCAGGTCTCCTCCGGCCGCTCCGAGGAGGACGGCAGGGCGCTGATCGAGGAAATACTGTCGGCCGGGCTCGAACAGGGCTTTGTCGGCGACGCGGCGATCGCGGCGAGCCTTGGCCAGGGCGACGCCTTCTGGAATTTCCGCGAGGTGCTGCCAGAGTGCCAGAAGCCGGAGGGCGCCTCGATCAAGCACGATATCTCGGTGCCGATCGCCGCGATCCCCGACTTCATCGACAAGGCTGCCGGCGTGGTGGAGAGCGTTTGTCCCGGCGCCCGCGTGGTCTGCTTCGGCCATATGGGCGACGGCAACCTCCACTACAACATCTCCCGCCCCGTGGATTGGCAGGACGCGGCGTTTCTCGACCTCTACCATCCCATGAACCAGGCCGTGCACGAGGTCGTGCGCTCCTTCCATGGCTCGATCTCGGCTGAGCACGGCATCGGCCAGCTGAAGCGCGACGAACTGATCGCCACGGCGCCGCCGATGGCGATCGAACTGATGCGCCGGGTGAAGGCGGCCTTCGACCCCGCCGGCATCATGAATCCCGGTAAGGTTATCTGATCCTTCCAACATGTTGTGGGTGGTTGCATTCCGATAACCATCCCCGAGATCAGCAAAATTTAACCGACTTTCTTAAGCGCGGCGGTAAGGAGCCAGCGCTAATGTTTCCGCATAAGCGAGGCCGGAAAGAACTGGCCCGGAGAGAACCGGTAAACGGCCCTCAGGAGACACAGGAAGGCACTCGATGAACACTGGACTGAAGCCAGTCTGGGCAGGGCGCAACATGCGTCTCGACCCATTCCGCCTGCCGCAGATGGTGAGCTATGCGACACGCGACGACTATGGCGACGTTACCTTCACCATCGACCAGCGTGGTGCCGTCATTCGCCGCATGCTGGAGATGAGCGGCGTGCCGGCGATCATCGCACTGCCTGCCAAGGCGTTTCGCGGCGTTGCCGCCCGCGCCATGGAAGACCCCGACGGCAACGTCACCGTGACGCTCGAGCTGCTGCACAATGATCCGATGCTTTCGGTGCCACTGCTCGTCGCCGACGACCTCGACGACGTCGCCGCCGACTGGCGCGCCTGGGCCGATGCCTATCGCCTGCCGATGCTTCTGATCGAGGCCGACGGCGTTGCTCGCACGCTGGAGGAATCGCTCGGCGCCGCCATCAAGGCGCTGCCGCCCCAGGAGCGCCGCAAGGG